>NZ_JBFBFF010000002.1:0-125971 GCF_040684035.1 Streptomyces sp. NPDC093018 | reverse complement strand
GCGGCGCGCGGCCCCCCCGGGCCCCGCGCCCCACACCCCGGGCACCCCCTCGCCCACCCGTGGGGGGCGCGCCCGGGGCGGGGGCCCGGCCCCCCACCAAAAGGGGTGAACACGCGTAACTTTCTCGTGCGGACCGCGTTCTGTCGCGCTAGGCGTTCACACGGGTACGGGACGTCACGCCGGGCGCGTCGTCCGGCGCCCGGTCAGGCCGCCGCCGGTGCACGGCGCGCGGCCCGGCGCCGGGCCGCCAGCTCCGGATCGAGGGCGGGGACGGCGGCCAGCAGCTGCCGGGTGTACTCCTCGCGCGGGCTGTCGTAGACCTCGTCGGCGGGGCCGTACTCGACCAGCCGGCCCCGGCGCATCACCGCGAGCCGGTCGCTGACCTGGCGGACGACGGCGAGGTCGTGCGCGATGAAGACCAGCGCGAGGCCGAGTTCCCGCTGCAACTCGCCCAGCAGGGCGACCACTTGGGCCTGGGTGGTGACATCGAGCGCGGAGACGGGTTCGTCGCAGACGATGACACGCGGGTCGGCGGCCAGCGCGCGGGCGATGCCGATGCGCTGGCGCTGGCCCCCGCTGAACTCGTGCGGGTAGCGGTCGTAGTGCGCCCCTTCGAGCCCCACGCGCTCCAGCAGTTCCGTCACCCGCCCCCTGATCCGCTCTTCGGCCCCGGCGCCCTTCTCACCGCGGGCGCGCAGCGGGTCGGCGATGGACTCGCCCACGCTGCGGCGGGGGTTGAGGGAGGAGACGGGGTCCTGGAAGACCATCTGGACGGCCGGGTTCACCCCGGTGTGCGGCTCGCCCGCGTAGCGGATCCGGCCCGCGGTGGGCTCCAGGAGGCCGACCAGCATCCGGCCGAGGGTGGTCTTGCCGCTGCCGCTCTCGCCGACGACACCGAGGGTCTCGCCCCTGCGCACGGTCAGCGAGACATCGTCCACGGCCGCGAACGCCCGCTTGCCGCGCCCGAATTCGCGCCGCAGTCCGGTGGCCTCCAGGACCACCTCGCCGGTGGCCGGGGAGCCGGTGCGGCGGGCGTCCACGCGCGGGACGGCGTCGAGGAGTTCGCGGGTGTACGACTCCCGGGGCGCCGCGAGGACGGTCCCGACCGGACCGTGCTCGACGGCCCGGCCGTGCCGCATGACCAGCACCTCCTCGACGCTCTCCGCGGCCACGCCCACGTCATGGGTGACCAGCAGCAGGCCCATGCCGGTCTCCGTGCGCAGGGTGTGCAGCAGATCGAGGATCTGGGCCTGCACGGTGACGTCGAGCGCGGTGGTGGGCTCGTCGGCGATCAGCAGCTCGGGTTCGCAGGCCAGCGCCATGGCGATGAGCGCGCGCTGGCGCATGCCGCCGCTGAACTCGTGCGGGCGTGAGCGGGCGCGCCGGGCGGCGTCCGGGATGCCCACCCGGTCCAGGACCTCGACGGCCCGCGCGCGGGCGGCGCGGCGTCCGGCGCGGGTGTGCACCCGGTACACCTCGGCGATCTGGTCGCCGATGGCGTAGTAGGGGTCGAGCGAGGACAGCGGGTCCTGGAAGACCATGGCGGCCTTGGCGCCGCGCAGCCGCCGCAGCTCCTGCTCGGTGGCCGCCCGGACATCGGTGCCGGCGACGCGCACGGTGCCGCCGACCCGGGCGCCGGTGCCGCGGTGCAGGCCCAGCAGGGCGCCCGCGACCGTGGACTTGCCGGAGCCGGACTCGCCGACCAGGGCCAGCGCACCGCCCTCGGCCAGGCTGAAGGAGAGCTGGTCGACGGCCCGCAGCGCGCCGAACTCGACGCTCAGGTCGGTCACTTCCACCAGGCTCATGCGAGCACCACCCGTCGGTCGGCCACCGCGTACAGCACGTCCGCGACGGCGTTGGCGAGCACCACGAAGAACGCGATGACGAGGACCATGCCGACGACCACCGGAAGGTCGACGACCTTCACCGCGTGCACCAGTTCCTGGCCGATGCCGGGCAGCCCGAACAGGGTCTCGGTGAGGACGGCGCCGCCGACGGCGGAGCCGACGTTGTTGGCGTTGAGCGCGATGACCGGGGCGAACGCGCCGCGCAGCGCGTGCCGTCCGACGATGGCCCGCTCGCCGACGCCGTACGCCCGGAAGGTCCGTACGTGGTCCTCCGCGAGGGTCTCCAGCATCGCGGCGCGGGTCAGCCGGGCGAAGGTGGCGGCCTCGATCAGGGCCAGCGACAGCCAGGGCAGCAGCAGGTTCCAGGCCCACTGCTCGGGGTCGTCGGTGAGGGCGACGTACTCCGGGAAGGGCAGCAGCTGGAGTTCGCCGCAGACGATGATCATCAGCACCAGGCCGATGACGAACACGGGCGTGGCGGTGCCCGCGAGGGTGATCGCGGTGAGCACCCGCTCCGAGACGCGGCCGCGCCGCCAGGCGGAGAGGATGCCGGTGCCGACGCCGAGGGCGAGCCACAGCACCATGCCGCCGAGGACCAGCGAGAGGCTGACCGGCAGCTTGCCCAGGATGATGTCCAGGACCTGCTGTCCGGTCTGGTACGACTGCCCGAGGCAGGGCGCCGCGCAGTGCTCCAGGGAGGTGCCGGTGGAGAAGTCCTGGCCGACGAAGAGGCCCTGGAGGAAGTGCCAGTAGCGCACATAGAGGGGGTCGCCGAGGTGCAGCTGTTCGGCAACCTGGTGCACCTGGGCGGGCGAGCAGCGCGGACCGCAGGTGATCTGGGCGACGTTGCCGGGGGTGACGTAGAAGACGACGTAGACGATGACCGAGATGGCGAGCAGGGTGATGACCGTGCCCACGGCCCGGCGCAGCAGGAATCCGCCGAAGCCGCTCATGCGGTCGCCTCCTTCTCGGCCGTGTTCTCGGCCGCGTCCGTGGCCGTGACCATCGCCGTGGCTGTGTCCTTGTCCTTGTCCTCGTCCTTGTCCTTGCGGCCGGTGCCGATCCGCAGCCGGGAGGCGGCGCGCGGGTCGAGGGCGGTGCGCACGCCGTCGCCGAACACGGTGAGCGCGAGGACGGTGACGAACAGGGCGCCGGCCGGCAGCAGCAGGTACTGCGGGGCGGCCTGGTACCAGACGTCGGCGGCGGTGAGCATCTGTCCCCAGGAGGGCGTGGGCGGCTTGACGCCGACGCCGAGGAAGGACAGGGCCGCCTCCACCGAGATGTTCATGGGCACGAGGAGCGCCGCGTAGGTGATGACGGGCGCGGCGAGTCCGGGCAGCAGCTCCCGGCGGGCGATCCGCCAGGTCTTCCAGCCGCTGAGCCGGGCCGCCGATACGTAGTCGAGGCCCTTCATGGACAGGGTCTGGGCGCGCACGATCTTCGCGATGCTGCCCCAGGCGATCAGGCCGATGACGAGGGTGACCAGGACGGGTCGCGGGAAGCTCGCCGGGACGACCGCCAGCAGGGCCAACGACATGATCATCAGCGGCATGGCGACGATGATGTCCGTGATCCGGCTCAACAGTTGATCAACCCATTGATTGCCGAGCGCGGCCGCCACGCCGACGGCCACGCCGATGGCGACCTGGATGACGGTGGCGGCCAGGGCGACACCGAGCGAGACCCGGGCGCCGTAGACCAGGCGGGCGAACAGGTCGCGGCCGGTCTGGGGCTCGACGCCCAGCCAGTGCTCCGCGTCGATGCCGCCGAGGGAGCCGACCGGCACCCCGCCGCGCGCGGAGTCGATCAGGGACGGGTGGTAGGTGAAGGGGTCCTGGCCCTCCAGGGCGGTGAGCAGCGGCGCGGCGAGCGCGACCAGGACGAGCAGCGCGACGACGGCCGCGGCGACCAGGGCGGCGCGCTGTGCCCGCAGCCGCCGCCAGAACCGGCGGGCCCCCGAGGCCGCCGGGACGGAGGCGTCCGTCCCGGCGGCCGGGGTGGCGAGGGGTGACTCGGTCACGGCGTCACTTCACCGCGACCTGGGAGATGTCCAGCACGCCGGTCCAGTCGCTGATGACGACATTGCGGATGTCCTTGCCGACCAGGCGCTTGTAGACGGGGTGGAACAGCGGCACCACCAGGGCCTTGCCGCCGATCTTCTGGTCCAGGGCGCCCCAGCGCTTGGCGGCCGCGTCGAGGTCGGTCAACTTGTTGATCGAGTCAATCTCGTCATTGACCGACTTGTCGTTGAGCTTGCTCGCGTTGAAGTTCGCGCCGTCCTTCACGATCTGCCGGCCGTCGAAGATCGGGGCGAGGAAGGGACCGCCGGAGGGCCAGTCGGCGCCCCAGCCGGCGAGGAAGAAGCCGGGCTCGGTCTTCACGCTGTGGACGGTGTCCCGGTAGTCGTTGTCCTCCAGGCCCTGGAGCTTGACCGTGATGCCGGCCTTCTTGAGGGCGTCCTGGAGGGCGGTGGCGATCTCCGGGCTGGTCGCGAAGTCCTTGGCGTTGGAGTGCGTCAGGGTGACGGTGAGCCCGTTCTTGTAACCGGCCTGCGCCAGCAGCTCCTTGGCCTTCGCCGGGTTGCCGGACGCGCCCGCCGGGAAGGGGTCGTACGGCGTGTAGCCGAAGGACTTCTGGTTCGGCAGGAAGGTGGTGGCCGGCTCGGCGAGCGCGCTGCCGCCGGCCGCGTTGACCACCGAGGAGCGGTCGACGGCGTACGCGATGGCCTCGCGCACCTTGGGGTTGTCGAACGGCTTCACGGTCGGGTTGAACGCGATGTAGTTCGTGTAGCCGAAGTGGCCGGTGCCCACGCGCGCGGCCAGCTCCTTGTCGCCGGTCACCTTGGCGAGCTCGGCCGGGCCGAGGTTGGTGTCCGTGGTGACGGCGGCGGCGTCCGCGCCCTGGGACGCGGAGAGCCGCTGGTCGATCACCGAGGAGTCGAGGCCGGAGCGCACATCGATGGTGTCCGGGTACGCCTTGCGCTGGTCGTCGGTGGCCGCCGACCAGTTCGGGTTGCGCTTGAGCAGCACATGCTCGCCGTCGTTCTCGTTCTTGACGACCTCGTAGGGGCCGGACGAGACCGGGTGCTCCTCGTACTTGGTACCGGTGTCCTTGGCCTTGGGCACCGGCGCGAACTGCGTCTGGGTGGCCAGGAACGGGAACTCGCCCTCGGGCTTGTTCAGATGGAAGACGATGGTCCGCTCGTCCGGCGTCTCGATCGCCGACAGGCCCTTCTTGTCCTTGTACGGCCCCTGGTAGTCCGCCGCGCCGGTCAGCCAGTCGCGCAGGTAGGGGGCGCCGCCGGAGAGCTCGGGGGCGAAGGAGCGCTCGATGCCGTACTTGATGTCGGCCGAGGTGATCGGGGTGCCGTCCTCGTACTTCAGGCCCTTCTTCAGGGTGTACGTCCACACGGTCGCGTCCTTGCTGGGACGCCCGGTGTCGGTGGCGAGGTCCGGCACCACCTTGGCGCCGGCCGCGCCGTTCGCCCGGTTGCGCGTGGTCAGCGTGCGGAAGACCAGCGACGGGACGTTTCCGCCGCCCGAGGTGTACAGCCGCGCGGGGTCGAAATCGGTCTGCGGCTCGGAGTTCAGGACCGTGAGGGTGCCGCCCTTGTGGGGCGTGGAGTCGCCACCGGAGCCCTTCGCACCGCTGTCCTTCGGACCGCAGGCGGCGGCGCCCGCGGCCACGACCAGGCTGACGGATGCCGCTGCCACGCGGCGCGCTATGACGGACGGTTGACGCATCGGAATGACGACCTCTCGGGGGGTGCTTTCGAGGTTTTCTCGAAGAGTGAGACAAAGAGACGAGGAGTGAGACGTCCCTGGACAGACGTCGGCCCCGGCGTCGGGTCGTCGAAAAATCCGTGACCGGGGTCACGGACGGGAAAAGGAGAAAGGTCGCGACGCGAACGCCAGGGGGCGGCGTCAGCGACAGTGGATGTCGGCCACGCAGAGCGCGGTCACGCCGATCAGCGCCAGCTCGATGGCGGCGCTGAAGGAGACGGCATGACTAGACCACATGCGCAGAAATATGAACGAACTTGCGGCTCATGTCAATGTGACATAAGCGCAGGTCGTCAACTCCTGGGATAGGGCCAGGCGTTGGGCAGACAGTGGATCCCGTCATGGTCGAGGAACTTGGTCTGCTGCTGCATGACCGGCGCGAGTTCGCCGCTCTTCTCGCAGGTGACGTGATTGTGGCCGAGCCGATGGCCGACTTCATGGTTGATCAACATTTGCCGGTACATATGGATTTTGTCGCCATATGTCTTGCTTCCTTGAGCCCATCGGTATGCATTGATCATCACGCGCTGGGTGGCGGCCGAGTCGCAGGAGACGTTGTCCTCGGTGGTGTCCAGGCCGGATTTCGCGCACCAGGTGGCGGTGGTGCCGGGGCTGGCGAGGGTGATCACGAAGTCGGGTTTGCCGGAGGAGATCCGCTCGAAGGTACGGGTGCCGCCGTGCCCCCAACTGCGGTCGTCGTTCAGCGTCTTCTGCACCGCCTCGGCGAACAGCGCGCCGTCCAGGCCGAGTCCCTGCTCGATGTCGACCCGGTAGCGGTACTTCTGACCGGTGCCGGGCGCCTTGTCGAAGCCGGGGACGGTGTCGAACTTCCCGGACGCCTTGAGGGTGGCGCCCAGCGGATATGTGCGGTCCATCTTCTGCTCGTACGTCAACGGCACCGCGCTCGGCTTCGCGGCGGAACCGGCGTGCGCGTCGGTGCCCCGGTCCGGCGCGGAGTGCCCCGCGTTCGCGCCGTCGTCGCGGCTCTCGGTCACCTGCCCGGCGACGACCACCGCGAGCACGGTGGTGACGGCGGCCGCGGCGATACCGGTGAAGGCCCGCCCCTTGTTGTTCCCGCGCTGCGCGGGCAGGTCCGCCTTGTCCGCACCGCCGACGGGCATCTTCTCGGCCGTCGACTCCGGCTCCGGCTTCGCCTTCGGCCTCGGTCCCGGCCCCGGTTCTTCGGCCGGCTGCTCGTTCGTACGGACGTGTCCGGCCTTCCCGCCGCCGCCGTCGAAAGCGTCCAGATAGTCCTGCCGAGGCCCACGCCCGCCCGGCCCGGCAGTCCCGGCAGGCCCTCCCGGCCCCGCGGGACCCGCCTGCCGCTGCCGGGGCAGCACGACCCCGTGCACACCGGTACCGGATCCGGTCCGCGCCGGGAACTCCCCCCAGCCGCCCCCGGGTTCCCGCTGCTCGGGATGCCCGCCACGAGCGGCACCCGCACCGGGACCACGCGGCACACCGTGCGCGGGCGTGCCGTCGGGCGACCCGGGAACACCACCGTCGGGCGCGCGCGGGACACCACGGGCGGGCGTCCCCTCGGGCAGCCGCGGAACACCACGGGCCGGCGTCCCCTCGGGCCCACGCGCGCCAGCACGCCCCGCCGCCCCCTCGGGACCGCGCGGCGCGCCACGCCCCGCCGCTCCCTCCGGGGATCTCGGCACACCATGGCCCGGTGTCCCGTCCGGCAGTCCCGGCGCCCCGCGGCCCGGCGCCGCCCGCTCACTCCTCGCCGCTATCTCCGGACCCTGGTCCTTCGCGGCCGGCTTGGCCGGCCCCCGGCGGCTGTGGCGTCCCACGGTGTCCTTCAGCTCCCCGCTTCCGTACCCTCGGCGGCTCCCCGGCCGCCCGTCTCCGTGCTGTCGTCTCTGTCGCCGTCGTCTCTACTGCCGGCATCCGCGCCGCCGTCGCCCCCGGCCTGCGCCATCAGCTCCAGGAAGGCCCGCGCCACCACGCCCGGGTACTCCATCATCGCCACGTGTCCGGCGTCCGGCAGCGACAGCAGCCGGGAGTCACGGAAGGAGCGGGCGGCCTTGCGGGCCATGCGGTAGCCGACGAGCTGGTCCCGGCCGCCGTAGATCAGCAGGGTCGGCGCGAGCACCCGCTCGGCCTGCCGCCACAGCCCGTGCTGCCCGCCGAGCGTGTACGCGTTGACGATGCCGCGTGCGGAGCGGGCCATCGCGTCCCAGAAGTACGGCAGCTGCAACCGCCGCTCCAGCTCCTCCACGGCCTGCCGGAACGCCTCCGGTGTCACCCGGCCCGGATCGCCGTAACAGAGCCCCATGACCCCGCGCACCCGCTGCTCGGCCGTCCACTCCTTGCTCATCCGGGTGAACAGCGCCGCGATACCGGGCACGCCGAGCAGTCCGGTCGGCACCGCGGTCCGCTGGATCCGCAGCTCCGGCAGCGCGGGCGAGATCAGCGTGAGCGTGCGCACCAGATCGGGGCGTACGGCGGCCACCCGCGTGGTGACCGCGCCGCCGAGCGAGTTGCCGAAGAGGTGGACGGGACCGTGTCCTGAGGCGTCCAGGTAGCGGATGACGGCCCGCGCGTGCCCGGTGACGGAGTAGTCGCCGTCGTCCGGGGGCGGGGAGTCGCCGAAGCCCGGCAGGTCGATCGCCTCGCCGGCCACGACGCCGTCCAGCTCGGCCATCAGGTCGGACCAGTTCTGCGAGGAGCCGCCGAGCCCGTGCACGTACAGGGCGCGCGGCAGGTCCGCGCGCGCGGGCGGCCGGTAGCGCACCGACAGGGTGACCCCCGGCAGGCCCACCGTCCGCAGCCGCTCCCCGTCGCCGACCCGGACGGGCGCCACCCGGGGGAGGACACTGGCGGCCGGCGCGGAGGGCGACTCGGTGGAAGACATGCGGGCAATGTTACGAGGTGATCACACCGGGGTTCGTGTGTTCGCCGTCACAGAATGAGCCGTTCCGCGCATGAGCCGTTCCGCGGGGGACAACCGGTGCGCGGACGGGCGCGCACGGCATGGCGTCCGAATCGGCCGTCTCCTAGGCTCGTAGCAGAGGGCACCCGCATGTGGCCCCTGCCGTGCCCAGGGACGTCGTAGGAAGGGAGCCCATCATGGCCCAGGATCCGACCGAGCCCGACACCATCGAGGAACTGGACGACGAGACGGCCCCCGAGCTGGGCGTCGAGGACCCGGAAGTGGACGCCGTCGAGCAGCAGGCCGATGTCCGGCCCGAGCGCGACGACACATTGACGGCGGAGAAGAAGGACCGGGCGAACGAGGCCGATCTGCTCGAACAGACGCGCGTGGTCTCGCTCGACGAGGACGACTACCGCTGATCGACCGCGTGACTCGGCTTTCGCCGTCGTCCGGTACATGAAATTCTGCGCTCGCACCGCGCACACCACGGTTACCGAAAAGTACGATGGCCGCGCGGTCGACACCGCATGTGGACGACATTGGGAGGCGGCGTGACAGCCATCGAGCAAACAGAGGCAGCACGCCCGCGCGGCACCCGGCTGCCGCGCCGAGCCCGACGGAACCAGTTGCTGGGCGCGGCCCAGGAGGTCTTCGTCGCACAGGGCTACCACGCGGCGGCGATGGACGACATCGCCGAGCGGGCCGGCGTCAGCAAGCCGGTGCTCTACCAGCACTTCCCGGGCAAGCTCGACCTCTATCTCGCGCTGCTTGACCAGCACTGCGAGGCGCTGATCCAGTCGGTGCGCAGCGCGCTGGCGTCGACGACCGACAACAAGCAGCGGGTGCGGGCGACCATGGACGCCTACTTCGCCTATGTGGAGGACGACGGCGGCGCCTTCCGGCTGGTCTTCGAGTCGGACCTGACGAACGAGCCCGCCGTGCGCGAGCGCGTCGACAAGGTGACCACCGAGTGCGCCGAGGCGATCTGCGAGGTGATCGCGGAGGACACCGGGCTCTCGCGCGCGGAGTCCATGCTGCTCGCCTCGGGTCTCGGCGGGCTCGCCCAGGTGGTGGCCCGTTCCTGGCTGCACAGCGACCGCAGTGTGCCGCGCGACAACGCGGTGCAGCTCCTCGCCTCGCTCGCCTGGCGCGGCATCGCGGGCTTCCCGCTGCACGGCAACGAGCACCACTGAGTCGCGTCACGGTGTTCATTCCCGGACGGTGTTCGCTGTTGGCGTTCTTGGCCGGCCGCGTGCACGTCCCCTCACCGGGCTAATGTGTGCTGGTACGGCGCGGAAGATCGCGCACATAACTGACCGTCGGAGGGACAAAGCCGTGGAGGTCAAGATCGGCGTGCAGCACGCGCCCCGCGAGATCGCTCTGGAGAGCGGTCAGAGCGTCGAGGAGGTCGAGCGCCTGGTGTCCGACGCGCTCGCCGGGAAGACGCAGCTGCTGACCCTTGAGGACGAGAAGGGCCGCAAGGTCATGGTGCCGACGGACAAGTTGGCGTACGTGGAGCTCGGCGCGCCGACCGTGCGCAAGGTGGGCTTCGGCGCGCTGTAGTCAAGGCCATGGCAAGGGCCCGGCGGCATTCGGCCGCCGGGCCCTTGTGCTGAGCGGATGCCCGGATTCGCACACAGAGACGACACAACTCCTCCATAGCGGAGGATTGCAGTCCGCAGGTCACGGGTAAGACGGGCTACGACCGTTCAAGGCAGACCGGCCGTGGGAGGGACCCCCGTCATGATCCTGGAAGCACTCGGCACCGCCGTGCTCGGTCTCCTGCTCGCCTGGGCAGCGACCGTCCGCCTCGCCCACCGTCTCCCGAACCGCCCCCTGGTCTACTCGACCGGCATCGCGGGCGCCCTCCTGGGCGACTTCGTCACCCACAGCGCCGTAGGTTCGGGCACCCTCGTGGTCCCCGTCCTGGGCGCGGCGATCATCTCGGCGGCCTCCCTGTCCCTGCTTCTACGCCCGTCACGCGCCCGCCGCTCCCTGACGGCGTAAGCAGCGCCCCGTCAGGGGCGCGGGGCTCTGTTCGATATGCGGCTCCGCCGCGTGGGCGCGACAAGCCACAACGCACCGCCGGCCGCGCCACCACCCGCACCGCCCCCACGGAGCGCACCGCTTCTCAGGCCGCGAGGCCCAGCGCAGCCATCCGCTTGGTGTGCGCCTCCGTGATCCGCGTGAACATCCGCCCCACCTCGGCCAGATCGAACCCGTCGGCCACCCCGCCCACGAGCATCGTGGACAGCGCGTCCCGGTCCGCGACCACCCGCTGCGACTGCGACAGCGCCTCACCCATCAGCCGCCGCGCCCACAGCGCGAGCCGCCCGCCGACCCGCGGATCGGCGTCGATCGCGGCCCGCACCTTCTCCACCGCGAACTCCGCGTGCCCGGTGTCGTCGAGCACCGCGAGCACCAGTTCCCGGGTGTCGATGTCGAGCCGCGCCGCCACCTCCCGGTAGAAGTCGCTCGCGATCGAGTCGCCGACGTACGCCTTGACCAGGCCCTCCAGCCAGTCCGAGGGCGCCGTCTGCCGGTGGAAGCCGTCCAGCGCGGCGACGAACGGGTCCATCGCCGCCGTCGGCTCCGCACCGATCTCCGTCAGCCGGTCCCGCAGCCGCTCGAAGTGGTGGAACTCGGCCGACGCCATCTTCGCCAGCTCGGACTTGTCCCCGAGGGTCGGCGCCAGCTTCGCGTCCTCCGCGAGCCGCTCGAACGCCGCGAGCTCTCCATAGGCGAGCGCCCCGAGCAGATCCACGACGGCATCGCGGTAGTGCGGCTCGGCGGCGGCCTGCGCCCAGTCCTGCGCGGCGACACCGGTCGGCACGGGGGCGGCGGACGCGTTCTCAGGCTTGTCAGAGCTAGTCATGAGGCGCACAATAGCCCGCTCGGCGCCCCCCTCAAGCCCCCGGTCGATCACTGTGACCACGACTACGTGACCAATTCGGCCATCGCATGTGCGTGGATCCGGGGTATGGTGGTATTGCGCCTGGGAGTGCGTCGACGATGTTCGACGTGTTCCGACAAGGCGCACGCATGAGGATGCCCGGTCGGTGGCCCGATCGGCTCCGACCCGACAGACCTCCGTGGCCGTACGGCTCCATACGTACGACGACCGGAGGGACACCCTCAGCGGTACGAGCGCTAGAGCGTCGGCCGAGGTCCCCTGTCTACGGCTTGCCTTGACAGGTACGCCTGTACGGCAGCCGACGTCCCCGGCAGGTCATTCATGACCCCCGCGCTCGCCTCGCACCGCGCCACACAGAAGAGGCAGCACCCTGACTACGACGTTTCGAGACCTTGGGATTCTCCCCGAGACCGCCGAGGCCCTGGAGGCCGTCGGCATCGTCAATCCCTTCCCCATCCAGGAGATGACGCTTCCCGTCGCCCTTTCCGGCACGGACGTCATCGGCCAGGCCAAGACCGGCACCGGCAAGACGCTCGGCTTCGGCCTCCCCCTCCTGGAGCGCGTGACCGTCCCCGCCGATGTCGAGGCCGGACGCGCCACCCCCGACGCACTCACCGACGCCCCCCAGGCGCTGGTCGTCGTCCCCACCCGCGAACTGTGCACGCAGGTCACCAATGACCTCCAGACGGCCGGCAAGGTCCGTAACGTGCGCGTGCTGGCCATCTACGGCGGCCGGGCCTACGAGCCCCAGGTCGAGGCCCTGAAGAAGGGCGTCGACGTCGTCGTCGGCACCCCGGGCCGACTGCTCGACCTCGCGGGCCAGAAGAAGCTCGACCTGAAGCACATCAAGTCCCTCGTCCTCGACGAGGCCGACGAGATGCTCGACCTGGGCTTCCTGCCCGACGTCGAGAAGATCATCGACATGCTCCCGGCCAAGCGCCAGACCATGCTGTTCTCGGCGACCATGCCGGGCGCGGTCATCGGCCTCGCCCGCCGCTACATGTCCCGGCCCACGCACATCCGCGCCACCGCGCCGGACGACGAGGGCGCGACGGTCGCGAACATCAAGCAGTTCGTCTACCGCGGCCACTCCATGGACAAGCCGGAGATGATCGCGCGCATCCTGCAGGCCGACGGCCGCGGGCTCGCGATGATCTTCTGCCGCACCAAGCGCACGGCCGCCGACATCGCCGAGCAGCTCCAGCGCCGCGGTTTCGCCTCCGGCGCGGTCCACGGCGACCTCGGCCAGGGCGCCCGCGAGCAGGCGCTGCGCGCGTTCCGCAACGGCAAGGTCGACGTCCTGGTCTGCACCGATGTCGCCGCGCGCGGTATCGACGTCGAGGGCGTCACCCACGTCATCAACTACCAGTCCCCCGAGGACGAGAAGACGTACCTGCACCGCGTCGGCCGCACCGGCCGCGCGGGCGCCAAGGGTACGGCGATCACGTTCGTGGACTGGGACGACATCCCGCGCTGGCAGCTGATCAACAAGGCGCTGGAGCTGGACTTCAACGACCCGGTGGAGACGTACTCCACCTCCCCGCACCTGTTCTCCGACCTCGGCATCCCCGCGGGCACCAAGGGCATCCTGCCCCGCTCGGAGCGGACCCGTGCCGGTCTGGACGCGGAGGTGCTGGAGGACCTGGGCGAGACCGGCGGACGCGGCTCCCGTGGCCGCGACCGTGACCGCGACCGCGATCGTGGCCGCGGTGGTCGCCAGGACCGCCAGGAGCGTGCCGAGTCCCCCGCCGCCGAGCGGGAGCGCCCGGCGCGCACCCCGCGCCGTCGCCGTCGCACCCGGGGCGGCGCCCCGATGGACGCGGCCGCGCAGGCACCGGCCACCGAGTCCACGTCCGTGGAGGAGTCGGCGACGCGCACCCCGCGCCGTCGTCGTCGCACCCGGAACGGCGCCCAGGCTCCGGCCGCGGTGACGCCGGCCGTCGAGGTGAGCACCGAGGCGCCGCAGGAGGCGCCCGCGGCCGCCCCGGCCCCCGTCGTGGCGGAGGCCGCGGAGGTCGTCGAGAAGCCGCGTCGACGTCGTACCCGCAAGGCCGCGGAGCCCGTGGCGGCGGAGCCGGTGGAGACCGCCGTCGTGGAAACCGCCATTGTCGAGACCCCGGCGCCGGCCCCGGCCGTCGTCGCGGAGCCCGAGGCGGAGGCCAAGCCGCGCCGCCGCACCCGCAAGGCGGCCGAGCCGGTCGCCGAGGCCGTGGTGGAGACGGTGGAGGAGGCCAAGCCGCGCCGCCGTACCCGCAAGGCCGCCGAGGCCCCCGCGCCCGCTGCCGAGGCCGAGACCGTCGAGGCCGAGCCCAAGGCGCGCCGTACCCGTAAGGCGGCCGTCGCGAAGACGGACGCGGTGGAGACGACGGACGCGGTGGAGGCCGAGGCCAAGCCGCGCCGCACCCGCAAGACCGCCGCCGCCAAGCCGGAGGCCGACGCCCCCGAGGCCGAGGCCAAGCCCCGCCGCACCCGCAAGACCGCGACGACGGCCGAGACCACGACGGACACCGCCGAGGTCACCGAGGCCAAGCCGCGCCGCACCCGGAAGACCGCCGCCGCCGTCGAGGCGACTGAGGACACCGAGGCCGCGCCGCGTCGCCGTACGCGCAAGGCCGCGGAGCCGGTCGCCGAGGCCACGGCGGAGGAGGCCGCTCCGGCGACCAAGCCGCGCCGTACCCGTAAGGCGGCCGTCGCGAAGACGGACGCGGTGGAGACGACGGACGCGGTGGAGGCCGAGGCCAAGCCGCGCCGCACCCGCAAGACCGCCGCCGCCAAGCCGGAGGCCGACGCCCCCGAGGCCGAGGCCAAGCCCCGCCGCACCCGCAAGACCGCGACGACGGCCGAGACCACGACGGACACCGCCGAGGTCACCGAGGCCAAGCCGCGCCGCACCCGGAAGACCGCCGCCGCCGTGGAAACGGCCGACGGGGTCGAGCCGGCCGCTCCGAAGGCGCGGCGGACCCGTAAGGCCGTCGCCGAGACGGCCACCGCGGAGATCCCGGCGCAGGCCACCGGCGAGCCGGAGGCCAAGCCGCGCCGCCGCACCCGCAAGGCGACGGCCGCCGTGGAGGCACCGGAGGCCTGATCCGGCGCCACCGCAGTCCTCGACGGCCCGGTCCACCTCGGTGGACCGGGCCGTCGGCGTTCCCCCGGCACCCTCCGGCTAACCTCTCCCCCATGAGCAGGCCCGATACCTTCGTACCGCCCCCCGGCGCCCGTGCGTACGCGCTGGAGACCGCGCGCGGGAAGTTCGCCGTCGTCGACGCTCCGGTGGCCGAGGGGGTCGAGGCGAAGGGGGTCGTCCTGCTGCTGCCCGGGTTCACCGGCAGCAAGGAGGACTTCAACCCGCTGCATGTGCCGCTGGCCGAGCGCGGGTACCGGACCGTGGCCGTGGACGGGCGCGGGCAGTTCGAGTCGGACGGCCCCGAGGGCGACGAATCGGCTTACGCGCAGGGCGAGTTGGCGGCCGACGTGCTGGCGCAGGCCGCGGCGCTCGGCGGGCCGGTGCATCTGCTCGGCCACTCCTTCGGCGGCCAGGTCGCCCGCGCCGCCGTCCTGCTGGACCACGCGCCCTTCCGGTCACTGACCCTGATGGCATCGGGACCGGCACGGATCTCGGAGTCCCAGCAGGAGCGGGTACGGCTGCTACGAGACGCGCTCGCCGTGCTGACCATGGCGCAAGTGTGGGACGCGATGCGGGAGATGGAGGCGCCCGAGCAGACCGGGACACCGGAGCCGGGCGACGCCTCGGGCGTCCAGGAGGACATGCGGCGCCGCTGGATGGGCACAAAGCCGGCCCAACTCCTCGCCGCCGGGCGCCAGTTGTGCACGGAGCCGGACCGGGTCGCGGAACTGGCCGCCCTGGCACTGCCGTTCCATGTCGTGTCGGGCGCGTACGACGACACCTGGCCGGTGCCCCTGCTGGACGACATGGCGATACGGCTCGGCGCGCGCCGCACGATCGTCGACGGCACCGAGCACTCCCCCAACACCGAGCGCCCGCTGGAGACCGCCCGCGCCCTCGCCGACTTCTGGGACGGCATCACCGGGGGCAACCGCTAGTACTGCGCCTGCAAGTGGTCCCAGAACCCGTCCCTGAGGGCCCGGCGCAGGTCGGCCTGGCCGCGCAGGGAGTACTGGAGCAGGCCCTCGGCCTCGACCAGCAGGTCCTGGTCGACGGAGCCGGGCAGATAGGGGTGGCCCGGCAGCAGCTCGACCAGGGCGTCGCGGCCCCGGGAGGCCAGCCACTTGGCGGCGATCTGGGCGCCGACGAAGCGGACGTCGTCGCGGGTGGGCCGGGCCCCGGCGCCGGCCTCGTAGGCGGCGGCCGTGCGCCGGGAGACGTACGGCTTGAAGAACTCCAGGTCCAGGGTGCGCTGGCTGTCGACCTCCCACAGCAGCGGCTCGGCCTGGTTGCGGCCCTCGGGTGCCTCGATGCCCCACAGATGGACGCGGGCGCCGTAGCCCTGGGCGGCCTCGACCGCGGAGACCAGATCCTCGTCGCCGCCGAGCAGGGCCGCGTCGCTGATGGCGCGGTGCCGGGCCAGTGACTCCAGATCCGTGCGGATGAGTGAGTCGACGCCCTTCTGCTGGTTGTTGGCGTTGAGGTTGCCGAGGCGGACCTTGACATCGGGGAGTTCGGCGATGGACTGCTGCTCGGCGGTGTGGATGCGGCGCCGGGCGCCGTCGTACCAGTAGACGCGCAGCAGCCGGCTGTCCGCGAAGACGGTGCGGGCGCGGTCGATCAGCGCGTCGATCAGGCCTTCGGCGTCGACGTCGAAGGCCCGGCGGTCCTCCGTCCCGGCGACCAGGCGGCCCGCGGCCGCGTACAGATACCCCGCGTCCACGAAGATCGCGTGGGTCGAGGGTGTCTTCGCCACCTCGGCGAGCATGCGTTCGAGCAGCTCATTCGTACGGTCGATGCGGGTGGCGAGATGCGCCAGGTCGTCGTTCATCGCCCCCCATTCTCCTCGCCGTCACACTGTGAACACAACCGATCCCGGTCAGTCCCAGGCGATCTCATACGGTCACCGGCGACTACTTACCGGTCAGTAGTTAGGCGTGCGAAAATTTTCTTTAGCGTAGGGAATGTTTGTAACAAGCGGCGCGTTGACTGAGTACGACGCCGGATACACATCCGGCGCGCCAAGTAGTTCTCCGCAGGAGGATGACCAGACGAAGGGAGAAGCCTGTGCGCTTCGAAATCATGCGACTCGACGAGGTCGACGGCACCACCGTGGACAGCACCGTCGTGGACGCCGCCTCCGTCAACCGGATCGTTCAACAGGCCGCCGCAGTGGGGCAGCGCCTGTGGATCCGCCCGGCCGAGACCCCGGCCTCGTAACGGGGTTCCCGCTCAAGCCTTCCGGGGGAACCGAGCCGCATACGACGGCCCGGTCCCCCCGGATCACCTGAGCGTCAGCTTCCGTGGATCACCTGGGTGATCCCGTTGATGATCTGCTGCACCGCGATCGCGGAGAGCATCATGCCCGCGAGCCGCGTCACCAGGACCACGCCGCCGTCCTTGATGACCCGGATGATCAGCAGCGAGTAGCGCATCACCAGCCACAGCACCACATGGATCGCGAGGATCGCGACCCACACGGATATCTGCGTGCTCACGCTGTCGGCCTTCTGCACGGCCAGGATGACGGACACGATCGCGCCGGGCCCCGCGAGCAGCGGCATGCCGAGCGGCACCAGCGCCACATTGACGTCCTTGGTCGCCTTCGGCTCGTCGTTCTTGCCGGTGAGCAGGTCGAGCGCGATCAGCAGGAGCAGCAGACCGCCCGCGATCATCAGGGCGGGCACGGACACATGCAGATAGTCGAGGATCTGGTGCCCGAGGACGCCGAAGACGGCGATGACCCCGAACGCGACGCAGACGGCCTGGAACGCCATCCGCTTCTGCACCTTCGCCGGGCGGCCCGCGGTCAGGGCGAGGAAGATCGGGGTGATCCCAGGGGGATCCATGATGACAAAAAGGGTCAGGAACAGAGAGCCAAAGACGGCGATGTCGAACATGCGGAAGTACTGGCCTTGCTGAAGAAGAAGAACTGAGGGTGTGAGCGCGCGTCGGCCGCAGAGGCGGCCTCAGGCTCCGCCGGCCCCCGGGACCGGGAACGCGCCGGTCGCCCGGCGGGTGATCTCCCCGTACACCTCGGGGTCGGTGGTGTAGTCGCCGAGCGCGACGGTCTTGCGGCTGCCGTGGTAGTCCGAGGAGCCCGTGACCAGCAGGCCGAGCTCCTTCGCCAGTCCGCGCAGCCGGTCCTTGGCCGCGGCGTCATGGTCCATGTGGTCGACCTCGATGCCGTCCAGGCCGGCCGCGGCCATCTCGGCGATCGCGGACTCGGGGACGGTGCGGCCCCGCTTGGCGGCGGCCGGGTGCGCGAACACACAGACCCCGCCCGCGGCCTTGACCAGCCGGATCGCCGTGAAGGGGTCGGTCTCGTGCTTGGGCGCGTAGGCGCGGCCGCCGTCGGCGAGCCACTCCTTGGTGAACGCGTCGCTCACCGTCTTCACCACGCCCAGCTCCACCAGCGCGGACGCCACATGCGGGCGCCCGACCGAACCACCGGCGGCGATCCGTTCGACCTGCTCCCAGGTGACCGGCACGCCCAGCGCGTTCAGCTTGGCGACCATGCTCTTGGCCCGCGGCACCCGGTCGTCCCGGACCAGCTCGCGCTCGGCGAGCAGGGCGGGCTCCTCGGGGTCGAAGAGGTAGGCCAGCATGTGCATCGAGATGCCGTCGATACGACAGGACAGCTCGGCGCCGGGGACCAGGGTGAGCCCGGCGGGCAGCGCGGCGATGGCCTCGGCGTGGCCGCGGGTGGTGTCGTGGTCGGTCAGCGCGATGACGTCCAGACCGGCCGCAGCGGCATGGCGCACCAGCTCGGCGGGGGTGTCCGTGCCGTCGGATGCCGTGGAGTGACAGTGCAGATCGATGCGCACGGTGACTCCAGACGGGCCCAGGACGGAAGAGGACACCTCAGGATAACCGCCCGGGACACCCGCTTTGTCACGACCGATCCTGGGGTGCGCCCCCTACAGGCCCCAGGGCCCCCAGGGGTGCGCCCGGACAGGCCCTAGGGGCGCAGCAGCCGGGGTGACAGCGCCCCGCAGGGCACCAGGTCCAGTTCGGCGCCCGCGTCGCGCAGATCGGTCAGGACCAGCTCGTCGTACAGCAGCAGGCCCGCCTGCTCGGGCCACAGCACCGCCCACAGCCACATGCCGAGCGCTTCCCCGGCGAAGACGGCGCGGTCGTCCGGGGTGCGGTAGACGTGCCAGAGGGGGGTGGGGCGGCCGGCGGCGAGCACCTTGGCCTGGGGCGGTTTCTCGACGTTCATGTACGGCCCGGGGTCCGGGCCGTCGATGCCCGCGTAGCGCGCGCCGAGGCCGACGCCCATCTCCTCCGCGACCAGGATCAGCTCCCCGGGGCCGCCGAGCGGGCCGGGCCCGGAGCAGGCGACGGCGGTCGCGCGGCCGCCGCTGCGGTCGTCGCCCGCGTAGACCACGCCCGTGAAGAGCCAGCCGACCGGCAGCGGCCATGGCATCCACAGCGGGACATGCGTGCGCTTCGCCACCGCGCCGAGGGCCTCGACGCTGGGCGGGATCACGGGCTGTAGCGGAAACACCGCCCCGTGGGCATCGCACTGCCACGTGTCGGCGAAGAGACCGGGAGCCCTGACCCGGCCACCACAGCGCGGGCAACTGGGTTCGCCCCTCATAGGGCTCCACGGTCCTACCCCGGCCCGTCCACGTCAAGGACGATCACCCGTCCGGGCGCCCTGACCAGGCCAAGTAGATGCATCTTGCATTAATTAGCCGAGCTAACTTAGTATGTGTAAACACCAACTATCTATCCAGTCCTCTACGCGCTATCCAGCAGAACGGGAGAAGCACATGGATCCCCTAGACGCGGGAGCCGGCAGCATCCTGCGACAGCCCAAGGCGGTCTGGGCCACGGCCGGCGCCTCCGTCGTCGCCTTCATGGGCATCGGCCTGGTCGACCCGATCCTGCCGTCGATCGCGCAGGGCCTGCACGCCACACCCAGTCAGGTGTCCCTGCTCTTCACCTCGTACTTCCTGATCACCGCGGTCGCGATGCTGCTGACCGGCTTCGTCTCCAGCCGGATCGGCGGCAAGAAGACGCTGCTGCTCGGCCTCGCCTTCGTGATCGTCTTCGCCGGTCTCGCCGGCACCTCGGACACGGTCGGCCAACTGGTCGGCTTCCGGGCGGGCTGGGGCCTCGGCAACGCGCTGTTCGTCTCCACCGCGCTCGCGGTCATCGTCGGCGCGGCGGCCGGCGGCAGCGCGGCGGCGATCCTGCTCTACGAGTCCGCGCTCGGCCTCGGCATGGCCTGCGGCCCGCTGCTCGGCGCGGTGCTGGGCAACATCAGCTGGCGCTACCCCTTCTTCGGCACCGCCACGCTGATGGCGATCGGCTTCCTGTGCATCACGGTGTTCCTGAAGGAGCAGCCGAAGCCGGCCCGCAAGACCTCGATCCTGGACCCGCTCAAGGCGCTCGGCCACGGCGGTCTGGCCTCGGCCGCGGTCTCGGCGTTCTTCTACAACTACACGTTCTTCACCGTGCTGGCCTTCACGCCGTTCGTGCTGAACATGACCCCGTACCGCTCCGGCGCGGTGTTCTTCGCCTGGGGCGTGCTGCTCGCGGTGTTCTCGGTGGTCGTCGCGCCGCGCATGCAGGAGCGGTTCGGCTCGCTGAAGGTGCTCGGCGGCTCGCTGGTGCTGCTCGCGGCCGACGTCCTGGTGCTCGGCTACGGCGGCCACACCGCCGCGATCGTCTGCACCGTCCTGTCCGGCGCCTTCATCGGCGTGAACAACACCGTCTACACCGAGCTGGCGCTCGGCGTCTCGGACGCCCCGCGCCCGGTGGCGAGCGCGGGCTACAACTTCGTCCGCTGGTTCGCGGCGGCGGCCGCGCCCTACTTCGCGCCGAAGATCGAGGAGTGGACCGACATCCACATCCCGTTCGTGGTGGCGGCGGTCACCGCGCTGCTGGGCGCCGTGGTGGTCGCCGTACGGCGCCGCTCCCTCGTCCACGAGGCCGAGGAGCTGGCACCGCGGCACGCCACCGAGGACGGGGTCACGGTCTTCGCCAACTGACCCATGGCCCCGTGAGCTTGCTCACTCCAGCGGTACGGACCTGCGGACGGGATCCCGCAGGTCCGTGCCGTGCGTCAGCCAGCGTTCCTGGAGGGCCTGGGCGCCCTGCACCCGTTTCCAGGCCGCCTCGTTCGGGGTCATCGGCAGCAGCGGCAGGAACCGTACGGGATCCAGCGGCTCGTCCAGCTCCAGATCCTCGACCAGTCCGCCGCCCTCGCCCACCAGGACCGAGGTGAAGGGGGCGCCGGGCCACAGCGGATCGCCCACGTCCAAGGAGGCGCCCGGCGTCACGATCAGCCCCTCGACCTGCGGGGAGGCGGCGAGCACGGCGAGCGGGCGGAGCACCTTGTCGGTGTCGGCGACGCCCGCGCGCACGGACAGGACCAGTTCGGCACGGGGGCCCTCGACCGGGTCGGCGACCAGCGCGGTGGGGTCGCTCATGGGGTGCGCGGACATGCCGAGGGTCGCGTAGCGGACGACGTCCCCCTCGGTGAAGCGGAGCACCTCGATGCGGTCCGTACCGAGGAAGGTGACGGCGGCGCGCGCGTCCGGGGTGCCCAGGGCGGTGGTCAACCGTGCCTCGACCAGAGCAAGAACATCAACCATGCGGTGAGCATAGAACTCGTCAGCAGCGGGCAAAGCGGCACCTTGACAGCAAGGGCGGCTGGTACTCTGAGCCGGCGGTTCGGGGCGGCGTGCCAAGCACGCTGTCAAGCCCGGAACCCTGGGAACTCCCTTACGAGGGACCGGCCGGAGGAGGTGGGGCTGTCATGGATCGAAGTCGACCTGGTAGTACCACTCGCTCTTCCGCCCGCTGAATGTAGTCACTGGCCCTCGTAGCCACTGACCGGTTTTCGTTCTGGCCGGCTGCCGCCTTCCCGTGCGCGTCACTGTTCGGAAGAGCACTTCGTCTCGCTTTGCCTGATCTGCATCAGTTCTGCATCAGCAGCGAAATCGCCACCGCAACGGTGCGGTGCTCCCCGCTTTGTGGACGAGCCAAACACCTTCCCCCGCCCCCGGCCGGGGAAATTCCTGGAGGACGTCCCCATTCCGGGTAGTTCCACCCGTCTTCGGCGGTCTTTCGTTGCCTGTCGCGAAGGAGCCTGCCCATGTCGATGATCCGCGACCTGCGCGCCGTGGTCCGTCCCTCCCGTGTCTCGCCGCGCAAGGCCACGAGCGCGCCGTCCGCGTCGTACGACACCACGCGCGACCCCGCCACCCCGTCGGCCGTGGTCGACTGCGCCGTCTACCGCGACGGCCGGCGCCTCGTCAGCGCGAAGCCGCTCACCCCACAGGAGGCCATGCGGCAGGTGCGGCGCGACGGCGGCTTCGTCTGGATCGGGCTGCATGAGCCGACGGAGGCCGAATTCGCGGGCATCGCGGGCGAGTTCGGGCTGCACCCGCTGGCCGTCGAGGACGCGGTGCAGGCGCATCAGCGGCCGAAGCTGGAGCGGTACGACGACTCGCTGTTCACCGTCTTCAAGACGATCCACTACATCGAGCACGACCAGCTGACCGCGACCAGCGAGGTCGTGGAGACCGGCGAGGTGATGTGCTTCACCGGCCGGGACTTCTTCATCACCGTGCGGCACGGCGGCCAGGGCTCGCTGCGGGCGCTGCGGCACCGGCTCCAGGACGACCCCGAGCTGCTGGCCAAGGGCCCCTCGGCGGTGCTGCACGCGATCGCCGACCATGTGGTGGACGGGTACATCGCGGTGGCCGACGCGGTGCAGGACGACATCGACGAGGTGGAGACCGAGGTCTTCTCGCCGGGCCGGGGCGGCGTCTCGCGCGGTGTGGACTCCGCGCGGATCTACCAACTCAAGCGCGAGGTCATGGAGTTCAAGCGGGCGGTGGCCCCGCTGCTGCGGCCGATGCAGCTGCTCAGCGAGCGGCCGATGCGGCTGATCGACCCGGACATCCAGAAGTACTTCCGGGATGTCGCCGACCATGTCGCCCGCGTCCACGAGCAGGTCGTCGGCTTCGACGAACTGCTCAACTCCATCCTCCAGGCCAACCTCGCGCAGGCGTCCGTCGCGCAGAACGAGGACATGCGGAAGATCACCGCGTGGGCCGCGATCATCGCCGTGCCCACGATGGTGTGCGGGGTGTACGGCATGAACTTCAAGTACATGCCCGAGCTGCACTGGAAGTACGGCTACCCGGTGATCATGGGCGTCACGGTCATGCTGTGTCTGGGCATCCACCGGACACTGAAGCGCAACGGATGGCTGTGAGCGGCGTGGATAGGGTGGACGCATGACAAGCGAGCTGCTCACGCGGGCTCTCATCGAGGAGGCCGTGAAGAAGTCCGGCCTGCTGTGGGTGCGGGGCGCGGAGGCGTCCGCCGCGCATGCCGTGTGGCATGTGTGGCACGAGGGCGCGGTGTGCCTGGTGGGCGACGGGCCCGGGGAGCAGCCGCTGACGGGGCTGGCCGACGGGGGCACCGCCGAGGTGACCGTGCGCAGCAAGGACAAGGGGGGCCGGCTGGTCTCCTTCACGGCCGCGGTGCGCGAGCCGGCACCCGGTACGCCCCAGTGGGAGGCGGCGGTCGCCGAGCTCAAGGGCAAGCGGCTGAACGCCCCCGACGCCGAGGTGATGACGGACCGCTGGGCGCGTGAGTGCCGGGTGCTGCGCCTGGTGCCGACGGGTGCGGTGGCCGCGCTGCCCGAGGGCGATCTGGCGCGCAGACCGGTGCCGACCCCGGCGACCACGCGCCGGCCGGTGCCGGCGGCCCTGCCGAAGCTGCTCGCCAAGCGCCGTAAGGGGCGGTAAGAGCCGTAAGGGGCGGTCACCCTCGTACCCCTGGCGCGCCTGCCCCGCTACGACGCCGGCAGCTGCTGCCCGTAGTCCACCGTCTCCGAGTCCTTGGGTTCGGTGACGGTGAAGTCCGCGCCCCAGTCGGAGAAGCGGAGCGTGCCCGCGTCGCCCGCGCGGGTGAGGGCGAGGGGGTAGGGGGTGCCCTTGAGGGAGACGTCGAGGGTGCCGCCGGAGCCGTGGTCGCCCGTGATGCGGATCGTCGGGGTACTCGCCAGGGTGTGCCGCCCGTCGGTCGCCAGCGAGCCGTGCAGTGTCAGCAGACCCGAGAGGAGGACGTCCTTGTCCGTGAAGCCGCTGAACTTCTTGTACGCGGGGTCCCCCTGCGGCACCTTCACGTACTTCCCGTCGAGCTTGGCCGCCGCCCCGCTCCCGTCGCCCTTGCCGTCCGGCTGCGCCCAGAAGGCCGCGTCGGCCTTCAGATACAGCTGGGTGCCGACCCGCAGCAGCCTGAACGTGTCGGCGCCGGAGGTCACCGAGCCGGTCCCGCCGTCATCCTTGAGGCGCATGTCGAGCCGGTACGTACGGCCGCTGGTCACCACGGTCCCGGACAGCCGGACCGCCGAGGCACCCTGCGCCGCGGACCGCGTGCGTGCCTGGATCCTGTCGGCGGACAGCTTGCCGACCCCGTTGGTGCCCGCGTCCGGATCGCCGCCGCCGCATCCGGTCAGCACCGCCGCGCCCGTCACGGCCAGCGCGCACAGCGCGGTCACCGGGCGGGTACGGCCGGGGGGAATCGCAGTCACAGGTGAGGTCGCCTTTCCGACGGTTCCTTCAGCGGCGTACCGCAGCGTACCGGTGCCCGGGGCACCCGGCGGAGCCAGTCCGTCCGGACCCCCCACCAGGGCGTATCCGAGCGGTACGGGCTAGCCTGAAGCGCAACCGTGCGGGCAAATCCGAGCAATTCACCGACAAAAGCAATCCCGGTCGCAAACCACTTCGACCACTTCGCGCAGATCTTCGATGTAAACCGCGTACGCACGTTCCCTGACAAGGAAGCAGAACCCATGGCAGCCGGCGCCCCCCGGATCTTCGTCTCGCACCTCGCCGGGGTCCCCGTCTTCGATCCGAACGGCGACCAGGTGGGGCGGGTACGCGATCTCGTCGTGATGCTGCGGGTGGGCAAGCGACCGCCACGCGTGCTCGGCCTCGTCGTCGAACTGTCCACCCGGCGCCGCATCTTCCTGCCCATGACCCGGATCAGCGGCATCGAGTCCGGCCAGGTCATCAGCACCGGTGTGATGAATGTGCGCCGCTTCGAGCAGCGGCCGACCGAGCGGCTGGTCTTCGGCGAGCTGCTGGACCGGCGGGTCACCCTGGTGGAGACCGGCGAGGAGGCCACCGTCCTCGACATGTCCGTGCAGCAGCTGCCCGCGCGCCGGGACTGGGAGATCGACCGGGTCTTCGTCCGCAAGGGCAGGAAGGGCAGCGCGTTCCGCCGGGTCAAGGGCGAGACGATGACCGTGGATTGGGCCGGCGTCTCCGGGTTCTCCCTGGAGGAGCACGGACAGGGCGCCGAGAATCTGCTCGCCACCTTCGAGCAGCTGCGCCCCGCCGACCTCGCCAATGTGCTGCACCACCTCTCCCCCAAGCGGCGCGCCGAGGTCGCCGCCGCCTTGGACGACGACCGGCTCGCCGACGTCCTGGAGGAGCTGCCGGAGGACGACCAGATCGAGATCCTCGGCAAGCTCCAGGAGGAGCGCGCGGCCGACGTCCTGGAGGCCATGGACCCGGACGACGCGGCCGACCTGCTCTCCGAACTGCCGGAGGAGGACAAGGAGCGGCTGCTGAGCCTGATGCAGCCCGGCGACGCGGCCGACATGCGGCGCCTGATGTCGTACGAGGAGCACACGGCCGGCGGTCTGATGACCACCGAGCCGATCGTGCTGCGCCCGGACGCCACCGTCGCCGACGCGCTCGCCTGCGTCCGCAACCCCGATCTCTCCCCCGCGCTCGCCGCCCAGGTCTACGTCTGCCGTCCGCCGGACGAGACGCCGACCGGCAAGTACCTGGGCACGGCCCACTTCCAGCGGCTGCTGCGCGACCCCCCGTACACCCTGGTCAGCTCGCTCCTGGACGACGACCTCCAGCCACTGTCCCCGGACGCCTCGCTGCCGGTGATCGCCGGGTTCTTCGCCACCTACGACATGGTGGCCGCGCCCGTGGTGGACGAGGCCGGGTCGCTGCTGGGCGCGGTGACCGTCGACGACGTACTGGACCACATGCTGCCCGACGACTGGCGTGAGACCGAGTTCCATCTGGAGGAGAGCCCCGAGGGCGACAAGGGGGCCGGCCATGCCTCCTGAGCGCGAACGGGACCGCACGCCCGCCGGAGCCACGGCCGCCGGCCGCCCGCGCACACCCCGGCTCGACCAGCCGCGCCCGCCCCGGCGCCGGTTCCTGCCCGAGTGGGACCCGGAGGCCTTCGGGCGGCTGTCGGAGCGGATCGCCCGGTTCCTCGGCACGGGACGCTTCATCGTCTGGATGACGATCGTCATCATCCTCTGGGTGCTGTGGAACGTGAGCGTGCCCCGGCATCTGCGGTTCGACGAGTACCCGTTCATCTTCCTGACGCTGGCCCTGTCGCTCCAGGCGTCCTACGCCGCCCCGCTGATCCTGCTCGCGCAGAACCGGCAGGACGACCGGGACCGGGTCAACCTGGAGCAGGACCGCAAGCAGAACGAGCGGTCGATCGCCGACACCGAGTACCTGACCCGGGAGATCGCCGCGCTGCGCATGGGTCTGGGCGAGGTCGCCACCCGTGACTGGATCCGGGCCGAGCTCCAGGACATGCTCAAGGAGATGGAGGAGCGGCGCGGTCACGGCGGCCCGGTCGTATTCCCGGCGGAACGGACGGAACGCCCGCCGGGACGTGACGCAGAAGACCGCTGAGGGGCTACCCGGAGGGCCCTCGGCGCGCCGTACCATCGTCCTTATGGCTACGGAAGACGCGGTGCGCGAGGCACTGGCGACGGTGAACGACCCCGAGATCAACCGCCCCATCACCGAACTGGGGATGGTCAAATCGGTGGAGATCGGGGAGGACGGCACGGTCGCGGTCACCGTGTACCTGACGGTCTCCGGCTGCCCGATGCGCGACACCATCACCCAGCGGGTCACCGAGGCGGTCTCCCGCGTCGAGGGCGTCACCGGTGTGGACGTCACGCTCGATGTGATGAGCGACGAGCAGCGCAAGGAGCTGGCGGCGGCCCTGCGCGGCGGCCAGGCCGAGCGCGAGGTCCCGTTCGCCAAGCCGGGCAACCTCACCCGGGTCTACGCGGTCGCCTCCGGCAAGGGCGGCGTCGGCAAGTCCTCGGTCACGGTGAACCTCGCGGCGGCGATGGCGGCCGACGGCCTCAAGGTGGGCGTCGTGGACGCCGACATCTACGGCCACTCGGTGCCGCGCATGCTGGGCGCGGAGGGGCGGCCCACCCAGGTCGAGAACATGATCATGCCGCCGTCGGCGAACGGCGTGAAGGTCATCTCGATCGGCATGTTCACGCCGGGCAACGCGCCGGTCGTCTGGCGCGGCCCGATGCTGCACCGCGCCCTTCAGCAGTTCCTGGCCGATGTGTACTGGGGCGACCTGGACGTCCTGCTCCTGGACCTGCCGCCGGGCACCGGCGACATCGCGATCTCCGTGGCCCAGCTGGTCCCGAACGCCGAGATCCTGGTCGTCACCACCCCGCAGCAGGCGGCCGCCGAGGTGGCCGAGCGCGCGGGCTCCATCGCGGTGCAGACCCACCAGAAGATCGTCGGCGTGGTCGAGAACATGTCCGGCCTGCCCTGCCCGCACTGCGGCGAGATGGTCGACGTCTTCGGCACCGGCGGCGGCCAGCTGGTCGCCGACGGCCTCACCCGTACGACGGGTACGAGCGTCCCGGTCCTCGGCTCCATCCCCATCGACGTCCGGCTGCGCGAGGGCGGCGACGAGGGCAGGCCGGTCGTCCTGACCGACCCCGACTCCCCGGCCGGCAACGCCCTGCGCTCCATCGCGGGCAAGCTGGGCGGCCGCCAGCGCGGACTGTCGGGCATGTCGCTGGGGCTGACCCCGAGGAACAAGTTCTGAGCCGTGCGGCACGGCAAGGGGGCGCCGACAGCACCCGGCGCCCCTGGGGTCACACGTACGCGGAGATGTCCTTCACCGCGGCGAACCCGAGTCCGTACGCGCTCATCCCCCGCCCGTAGGCGCCGAGATGCACCCCCGCCTCCGTGGACCCGGCCAGCACCCAGCCGAACTCCGACTCCCGGTAGCGGAAGGACGAGGCCACCCCGTCCACCGGGAGCGAGAGCCTGGACCACTCCGGCCCGTCGAGGTCGTCGGCCAGTTCCCAGGCCGCCTCGGTCTGCTGCTCCAGCCAGTCGTCGCGCAGCGCGTGATCCATCTGCCCGGGCCAGGTGAAGGACAGCAGCCCCACGCCCGCGAGCCACGCCGCCGACGACACGGACGTCGCCTCCAGCAGCCCGGAACCGTCGGCCACCCGCCGGGACGGATGCGCCGCGACGGTCACCACGGCCGCGAACTTCTCCCGGGGCTCCGCGGAGACACCCTCGTGCAGCACGGAGGGCGTGTCACCGTGCCCGATCGACCCGTGCTCCACGGCGCCGTCGGACGCCATGCCGACCTGCATCAGCCAACGCGGCCCCGTGAACGCCTCGTCGAGCCCGTACCAGGGGAAGGGCGCCCGCAGGTAACCGTCGACCGTGCCGCGGTCGGCGGCGAGACCCTGTCCGCCCTCCGTGGCCGGCGCCGTCGCGCCCACCCGACTCGTCGTCTCCATCTGCCCGGACGCCTCCTCGCGCTCGTCGGACCGAAGCGACGGCCCGCCCCCCTTCGGGCGTACTCGTCCGGTCCGCACAACAACTCGGCAGCATATCCACACCGCTGAGAGCCGCCGGGCAGGCACCTGTCACCAAGGTCCCCCGAACGATCTGTTCAGGCCGTTCGGGACGGGCGCGCGCCAGGACGCGCGTCATGTGCGCGTGTCGGTGCGTCAGACGGGGCGGATGCGGCTCAGGTGGCGTCGAAGTCGAACGGCGGCCGGTCGTCCTTCTCGGACTCCTCGGGCTTCTTCGTCATGTCGATCTTCCCGCCGGTGGACGGCGTGGCCGCGGCGGAGCCGGAGGAGGACGAGGAGGCCGAGGACGAGGACCCGGTGTCACGGCCGTTCACCGCGTCGGTGAGTTCGGCCATCTCCTTCTTCAGGTCGAAGCCGTTGCGGATCTCCTGGAGCCCCAGCTCGTCATTGCCGAGCTGCTTGCGCAGGAGCGTCTTGGGGTTGAGGTCCTCGAAGTCGAAGTCCTTGAACTCGGGCCCCAGCTCGCTGCGGATGTCCTGCTTCGCGCTCTCCGAGAACTCGCGGATCTTCCGGATCGTCCGGGTGACGTCCTGGATGACCTTGGGGAGCTTGTCCGGACCGAACACGAGCACCGCGATGACGATGATCGTCAGTAGCTCCATTGGCCCTATGTCATTGAACACCTGACGCTCCTTGCGATGTCCTCGGTCGCTCCACGGTACCCGGCGTTCTGGTCCGACCGGTACCGTCCCGAGGTGAGACTTGTGTCAGTTCTGCTCCGCGGTGCCCAGGACGAGTGAGACCTCCCGCTCGGTCCCGCCGCGTTCGACCGTCAGCCGCAGCCGGTCGCCGGGCCGGTGGGCGCGGATCCTGACGATCAGCTCGGCCCCGGTGTGCACCGGCTCGCCGTCCACCTCGGTGATCAGGTCGCCCGCTCTGAGCCCGGCCCGCTCGGCCGGTCCGCCCTTGACGACGGCGGGGCCGCCGTCCGGGGCCCGGCTGTCGACGCGGGCGCCGTCGCCGGAGTAGCCCAGGTCGAGATCGACGCCGATGACCGGGTGGGTGGCCCGGCCGTCGTCGATCAGTTCCTCGGCGACGCGCTTGGCCTGGTTGACCGGTATGGCGAAGCCGAGGCCGATGGATCCCGCCTGGCCGCTCTCGGTCTCCGAGCCGCTGTCGGCGGAGCGGATGGCGGAGTTGATGCCGATGACATGGGCCCGGGAGTCCAGCAGCGGTCCGCCGGAGTTGCCCGGGTTGATCGGTGCGTCGGTCTGGAGGGCGTCCACGTACGACACATCGCTGCCGTCGCTCTTCTCGCCGCCCGCGGTGATGGGCCGCTCCTTGGCGCTGATGATGCCGGCGGTGACGGTGTTGGCCAGGTCGAAGGGGGCGCCGATGGCGACGACGGGATCACCGACCCGGACGCCGTCGGAGTCGCCGAGGGTCAGCGGGGTGAGCCCGTGAACGCCGCTGACCTGGACCACGGCGAGGTCGTAGCCGCTGTCCCGGCCGACGACGGTGGCCTTGACGGAGGTCCCGTCGCTGAACGTCGCGGATATCTTGCCGCCGGACGCGGCGGGCGCGACGACATGGTTGTTGGTGAGGATGTGGCCGCGGTCGTCCAGTACGAAGCCGGTGCCGGTGCCCTCCTCGTCGGTGCCGGAGACATGCAGGGTGACGACGCTGGGCAGGGCGCGGGCGGCGATCCCGGCCACGCTGTCCGGCGCGCGCCCGGCGGGCACGCCCTTGGCCTGTGGCAGGGTCACCTCGCTGCCGATCCCCTCGCGCTCGACATAGCCGCCGACGAGCCCGCCGATCCCGGCCGCGACCAGGACGAGGGCGAGGGTCCAGCCGAGCGCTGCGCGCCGCCGCCGGGGCCGTCCCCCGTGCACCGCCACGGCCCCGGGCTGCTGGAGCGGCCCCGCGGCCCAGGGGTCGTAGCGCCCCCAGGGATCGGCCGGGGACTGCCGGGCGGGCAGGGGCGCGGTCGCGGGCGCCGGGGGTACGGCGGGCGCGGTGGGCGGTGCGGATGCGGTGGGGGCGGTGGGCGGTGCGGGTGCGGTGGGTGCCGGTGCGGGCTCCTGCGGTACGGCGCCCGTCGCCCCCGGCGGTGCCATGGCCGGGCCCTGCGCCGGTGTGGCCATCGGGTGCTGGACCGGTGGGGCGGGGGCCCAGGGGCCCGGCTCGCCGTAGGGCGGGGTGCTGTAGGGATCCGGTTCGTGCAGCGGGCTGGGGCGCTCCGGCCTGGCCAGCTCGAAGTCGCCGTCCGGCAGCGGTACGGCCCCCGCCGCTCCCTCCGGCTCCGCCCGCGGCGGAACGCCGTTCCCCTCGTCCATGCTCTCCCCAAGCTGACCCGGGGCCCCGCGCTTGTGCGGCGGCCCCGGAACATCGACTACCTGCCCGGATTCAACCAGGTCGCGGGCCCCGGCGCTGGGCCCGGCACGGCACCGGGGTCAGGGCGTCCGAGAGGGCGTCGCCGGAGCCGCCAGGGGCGACGCCAGCGGGGTCACGGACGCCAGGGGGCGCATGGGGTTGTGGGGGGCCGGAGCGGGGCCGGTGTCGGTGCCGGTGTCGGCGTCGGACAGCACGCCCGGGACCATGGGCGCCGTGGACCACTTGCCCAGTTGCAGGTCCAGGGCCTTGTCCAGCGGGCGTATCAGCGGGGTCACGGCGTTCACCCCCGCCATCAGCGGTCCGGTGGCCCGGCCGCCGGTGTCCTGGGGCTGCCCGGCCGCGATGTCCGACGCGCCCGGCACCAGGGGCGCGGTCACGGCGGCCGTCGGCGGTGCCGTACGCCCCAGCGGTGCCCCGCCGCCCAGGGCCGTGAGCGGGCCCTGCCGACGGCGCTGGGCGTCGGCGGAGGTGGTGGCGCCGGTGCCGCCGCCGGTGCCCGTGGTGCGGGCCGGGATCACATTGCTGCCGGAACCCCGGGCGTCCGCGGCCGGGTAGCCGGGGATGGCGGTGGTCACGCCGCCGAGGGCGACCGCGGCCAGCGACACCGCGCCGGCGGCGGCGAAGGCGAAGCGCAGCCCGCGGGAGGCGGCGCGGCCGTCCTCCGGGCGGCCGACGGGATGGACGCGGAAGCCGCCCTCGCCGAACGGGCCGCCCGGTCCGCCGAAGCCGGTCTCCTCGTGGAAACCGGTCCGCTCGGGGCCGGAACCCCCCGGGCGGGCCGGGACGTAGCCAAAGGAGAAGCCCCGGCGCAGACCGAAGGTGCCCGGGTCGCCGGGGGCCCGGGTCTCGGGGTCATGGCCGAACAGTCCGCCGGGCGGGGTGTCGGCGTCGCCGTCACCGCCCCCGGGAAGGCCCTGGAGGCGGGCCAGCAGGCTCGCGGAGGGCGGGGGCGGGGCCGAGGTCGCGAACACGCTCTTCAGCGCGCGCTGGGCGTCCGCCTCCGCCTTGCAGCGGGCGCAGGTCGCCAGGTGGGCGAGAACGCGTTCACGTGTGTCATGACCGAGCTCTCCGTCCACCAGGGCGGAGAGCCGGTCTCCCAGATGCTGCTCGGCGAGGTGCGCCTCGACCGGTTTCTGTCGTGATCCGCTCACGCCGTCGCGCCCCCTCCCCCCAGTGCGGGGACCCGGGTCATGAAGGAGCGCCGCTCGGCCGCGCGGGCCTCCGGGGAGCGGTGCGCGAGCGCCTTGCGGAGCTGGGAGCGGCCGCGGTGGATACGGGAGCGGACGGTGCCGAGCTTCACGCCGAGGGTCGCGGCGATCTCCTCGTACGACAGCCCCTCGATGTCGCACAGGACGACGGCGGCGCGGAACTCGGGCGCCAGGGTGTCCAGGGCCTGCTGGACGTCGGCGTCGAAGTGCGCGTCGTTGAAGAGCTGCTGCGGGGTGGGTTCGCGGCTGGCCAGGCGCTCGGCCGCGTCCTCGCCGAGGGCGTCGAAGCGGATGCGCTGCTTGCGCCGGACCATGTCCAGGAACAGGTTCGTGGTGATGCGGTGCAGCCAGCCCTCGAAGGTGCCAGGCGAGTACGTCGACAGGGAGCGGAAGACGCGGACGAAGACTTCCTGGGTGAGATCCTCGGCGTCGTGCTGATTGCCGGTGAGGCGGTAGGCCAGGCGGTAGACGCGGGCGCTGTGGGTGCTGACGATCTCGTCCCAGGAGGGCGGGGTCCACGCCTGCCCGTCCGCGTCACTGGAGAAGGTCGCGGTCTGGGTCTCGCGCCCGGCGGTTCCGGGTGCGCGGCTGTCAGCAGCGGTGTCGGTCACGGATTTCGGCCTGCCCGCCGATCCGAGGAAGCGCCGTAGCACTCCACCCCGGTCCTCGGGCGCGGCCGCACCTCCCCTGTCGGCTCTGGTGGTGTCCAGTGGAGCCCCTACCATAGCCACCTCGCCCGTTAGCTCCGGATAAGCGTTTTTACGAGAATTTGATACTTGCTGATGCGGCTCGTGCCGCTGCGTCAGCAGTTGTGCGGTGCCCTGCTCCACCTCTCGCCCCCCGAAGCGTCCCCCACCACTGTCTCTTCCCTATAAACGCCCGGTCCCATCTGCGGGTTCCCGACGCCAACGGATACAGTCACGCCGAGGCATCCATGGGGACGACAGGAGAGGGTCATTACCGGCAACAGGCAGACCAGCTCGGCTTTCGCCGACGCCTTTGCCGCCGAGGACGAAGCACTGCTGTGGGCCCGCGATCGCGCCCTCGACGCAGGACTGCGCTCGGTGTCGCCCGGCACGGGTTCCGCGCTGCGCCTGCTCGCCGCCTCCGTGGACGCGAAGGCGGTCGCGGAGATCGGCACGGGCTGCGGGGTGTCCGGAATCCATCTGCTGCACGGCATGCGCCCGGACGGCGTGCTGACCACGGTCGATCCGGAGCCGGAGCACCAGCAGTTCGCCCGGCAGGCGTTCCGTGCCTGCGGCTTCGCCAGCAACCGGGCCCGCTTCATCCCCGGCCGCGCCCTGGAGGTGCTGCCCCGGCTCGCGGACGCGGGCTACGACCTGGTGTTCTGCGACGGGGACCGGCAGGAGTACCCGGACTATCTCGCCGAGTCGCTGCGGCTGCTGCGGACCGGCGGCCTGGTGGTCTTCGAGGGCGTCTTCGCGAGCGGCCGCACCGTCGACTCGGGGCCCCAGCCCTCGGAGGTGCTGCGGCTGCGGGAGCTGCTGCGGACGGTGCGCGAGAGCCAGGAACTGGTCACCTCGCTGCTGCCGGTCGGCGACGGGCTGCTGTGCGCCGTCAGGCGGTGACGGCGGTGCGGGGTCCCGCCCCGGCGGGCCCCGGCGGGCGCGCGCTGCCCGGGAACGCGGCTGCCCCGGCACCGCGTACGATGCCGGGGCAGCCGCAAGGACCGACTCGTGCGCGCGTCAGACGACGACCTTCTTGAGCGCGTCGCCGAGCGCCTCGGCCTCGTCAGGGGTCAGCTCGACGACGAGTCGACCGCCGCCTTCGAGCGGAACGCGCATGACGATGCCCCGCCCCTCCTTGGTCACCTCGAGCGGACCATCGCCCGTCCGCGGCTTCATGGCCGCCATGCTCGTTCCCCTTCCTGAAACCAGCTCATCGTCTGCCGTTGGCACCCGGCGGGCACCCGCGGGACCGAACCGGACACGCGACACCGGCATCGAACACATTGCTTCTAAGCCATTATCCCGCATCTCAGGACCCGATGACCAACATCGGTCCGCATCGCTTGGGCAACGCGCGCGAGCAAAACCACTCAATTCGGGGATGTGGCTGCGATACTGCGCCACCGCACAGATGCCCTCCGGCCACCCGGGGCCCGGTTTTCTTTGACGCAGCTCACACCCGCCGGTGGGCCCTTGGCCGGTGATCTCCGCCATGCTGTGATCGGACAGGGGCGTACCGAGCGGTACGTCACCACCGCGAACCGGAGGGGATGCGCCATGGCCGACACCGTGCTCTACGAGGTGAGCGACGGGCTCGCGACGATCACGCTGAACCGCCCCGAGGCGATGAACGCGCTGGACGTGGCGACCAAGGTCGCGCTGCGCGAGGCGGCCGAGGAGGCGGCCCGGGACACCGCCGTACGGGCGATCCTGCTGACCGCCGCCGGGGAGCGGGCGTTCTGTGTGGGCCAGGACCTCAAGGAGCACATCGGGCTGCTGGCGCAGGACCGGGAGACCGGGTCCGGGCAGACGATGAGCACGGTCGGCGAGCACTACAACCCGATCGTGCGGGCGCTGGCGGGGGCGGCCAAGCCGGTGGTCGCGGCGGTGAACGGCGTCGCGGCCGGGGCGGGCTTCGGGTTCGCGCTCGCGGCGGACTACCGGATCGTCGCCGACACCGCGTCCTTCAACAGCTCGTTCGTGGGTGTCGCCCTGACCGGGGACTCCGGGATCTCCTGGACCCTGCCGCGGGTGGTCGGGCCGAGCCGCGCGCAGGACCTGCTGCTGTTCCCGCGCAGCATCGGCGCGCAGGACGCGCTGGAGCTGGGGATCGCCAACCGGGTGGTGCCCGCGGCCGAGCTGCGGGCCGAGGCCGAGAAGGTGGCGCGCAAGCTGGCCTCGGGGCCGACGGTCGCCTACGCGGCGATCAAGGAGGCGGTGGCCTTCGGGCTGACGCACTCCCTGGAGGAGACGCTCCGGAAGGAGGACGAGCTCCAGACGCGGGCCGGGCAGTCCGAGGACCACCTGATCGCGGTGCAGGCGTTCGTGAACAAGGAGAAGCCCAAGTACCTGGGGCGGTGAGGCGCCCCTGGCCGCTGTTCCTGAGCCGCACGCCGTTCCTCAGCCGCTGTTCCTCGCCACGCACATCTCCAGGTGGTCGTTCACCAGGCCGCACGCCTGCATCAGCGCGTACGCCGTCGTCGGGCCGACGAATTTCAGGCCCCGCTTCTTCAACTCCTTGGACAGGGCGGTGGATTGCGGGGTCACCGCCGGTACGTCCGCCAGGGTCCTGGGGACCGGGCGGCCGGCCGGGTCGGGGGCGTGGGACCAGATCAGCTCGTCCAGGTCGCCGTCCGCCCAGTCGGCGAGGACACGGGCGTTGGCGAGGGTGGCGTCGATCTTGGCGCGGTTGCGGATGATGCCCGGGTCGGCCAGCAGGCGCTCGCGGTCCTCGTCGGTGAAGGCGGCGACCTTCTCGATCCGGAAGCCCGCGAAGGCGGTGCGGAAGCCCGGCCGGCGGCGCAGGATGGTGATCCAGGACAGGCCCGACTGGAACGCCTCCAGGCTGAGCCGCTCGAAGAGGGCGTCGTCGCCGTGGACCGGGCGGCCCCACTCCTCGTCGTGGTACGACACGTAGTCGTCGGTGGACAGGGCCCAGGGGCAGCGCGGCGCGCCGTCCGGGCCCACGATGGCGGCGGTCACTGCTGGTCCTCCGGGTGCCGGGACTTGTCCAGGGTGGGGCGGGTGGCGGCGGCGCGGGCGCCGGCCAGCGCGGACTCCAGGCCCGCGATCCGGGCGTCGCGCTCGGCGAGTTCGGCACCGAGGCGGCCGAGGGCGTCGTCGACGTCGGACATGCGGTAGCCGCGCACGGCGAGCGGGAAGCGCAGGCTCTCCACGTCCTCGCGGCCCACCGGCCGGTCGGCGGGCAGCGGGTCCTGGAGCCGCTCGGGCGCGGCGTCCGGCAGCGGGCCGCCGCTCTCCTCGCCGCCGCCCACCACGGCGAGGGTCACCGCGGCGACCACGACGGCCAGTGCGATGACCAGGAAAAGGAACATCACCATCGTCTGGAGGCCCCCAGCTCGGGTGCCGGCACGGTGCCGGACGCGGAATCTGTCAGCTCCGATCGTGCCATGCGCGTCCGACAGTTAGGGTCACTGGCGGTCGCAGTGCCGGACGGACGAGGAAGAGGTCACAGCGGATGCTCAGGCTGGGCAGGCGGGAATTCGGACCGCACGAACGAGTGATCATGGCGATCGTGAACCGGACCCCCGACTCTTTCTACGACCGCGGGGCGACATTCCGCGACGAGCCGGCCCTGGCGCGCGTCGAGCAGGCGGTGGCCGAGGGCGCCGCGATCATCGACATCGGCGGGGTGAAGGCGGGCCCCGGCGAGGAGGTCTCCGCCGAGGAGGAGGCGCGGCGCACGGTCGGCTTCGTGGCCGAGGTGCGGCGCCGGTTCCCGGACGTGGTGATCAGCGTGGACACCTGGCGGGCCGAGGTCGGCGAGGCGGTGTGCGCGGCGGGCGCCGATCTGCTGAACGACGCGTGGGGCGGCGCGGACCCGGGCCTCGCGGAGGTCGCGGCGCGCCACCGGGTGGGCCTGGTGTGCACGCACGCGGGCGGCGCCGAGCCGCGCACCCGCCCGCACCGGGTGACGTACGACGACGTCATGGCGGACGTCCTGGACGTGACCGTGGGCCTCGCGGAGCGCGCGGTGGCGCTCGGGGTGCCCCGGGAGTCGGTGCTGATCGATCCCGGGCACGACTTCGGCAAGAACACCCGGCACAGCCTGGAGGCGACGCGGCGGCTGGACGAGATGGTCGCGGCGGGCTGGCCGGTGCTGGTGTCGCTGTCCAACAAGGACTTCGTCGGGGAGACGCTGGACCGGCCGGTCAAGGAGCGGCTGATCGGCACGCTGGCGACGACGGCGGTGTCCTCCTGGCTCGGGGCGATGGTCTACCGGGTCCACGAGGTCGCCGAGACCCGCCAGGTCCTCGACATGGTCTCCGCCATCGCGGGCCACCGCCCCCCTGCGGTGGCCCGGCGCGGTCTGGCCTGATCCGACGGGAGGCCCTAGCGGGCGGCCTCCTTGGAGACCAGGGCCACCGCCTCGTCCACCTCGTCCGTGACGTGGAAGAGCAGGAGGTCCTTCTCCATGGCCTTGCCGGTGGCCACCAGGGTGTTCTTGAGCCAGTCGACCAGGCCGCCCCAGTACGCGCTGCCGAAGAGGACGATCGGGAAGCGGGTGACCTTCTGGGTCTGCACCAGGGTGAGCGCCTCGAAGAGCTCGTCCAGGGTGCCGAGGCCGCCGGGCAGCACCACGAACCCCTGGGCATACTTCACGAACATCATTTTCCGGACGAAGAAGTACCGGAAGTTCAGCCCGATGTCGACGTAGGGGTTCAGCCCCTGCTCGAAGGGCAGCTCGATGCCGAGCCCGACCGAGACGCCGCCCGCCTCGCACGCGCCCTTGTTGGCGGCCTCCATCGCGCCGGGGCCGCCGCCGGTGATCACGGCCCAGCCGGCCCCCGCGAGACTGCGTCCGAGCCGCACCCCCGCGTCGTACTCCGGCGAGTCCACCGGGGTGCGGGCCGAGCCGAACACGCTGATCGCGGGCGGGAGTTCGGCCAGTGTGCCGAAGCCCTCGATGAACTCCGACTGGATGCGCAGCACCCGCCAGGGATCGGTGTGCACCCAGTCTGAGGGGCCGCCCGCGTCCAGCAGCCGCTGGTCGGTGGTGCTCGGCGTCACCTGGCCCCGCCGCCGCAGGACCGGACCGAGCCGCTGCTCGTCCGGCGGCTGCTTCTTACCCTCGGGGTTCCCGGTAGGCATATGCGCTCCCTCCGCTTGCCGGTGGTTCGCCATCAGCCTAGATCTACGCGGGTTACGCAGGGGGGACATATTCATGTCCGCCCGGCGTGCGCCGCCCGCGACCGGGTCAGGCGGTGAGCCAGTTCACCAGCCGCTCCTCGGCCTTGAGGATCTTGGCGGTCTCGACCCGCTCGTCCCGCTTGTGCGCCAGATGCGGATTGCCGGGGCCGTAATTGACCGCGGGGATGCCGAGCGCGGCGAAGCGGGAGACGTCCGTCCAGCCGTACTTGGGGCGCGGGATGCCGCCGACCGCCTCGATGAAGGCCGCCGCGGCCGGGTGGGAGAGGCCGGGCAGCGCGCCGCCGCTGTGGTCGTCGACCACGAACTCGGCCACCCCGCAGTCCGCGAACACCTCGCGGACGTGCGCGATCGCCTCCTCCTCGGTGCGGTCGGGGGCGTAGCGGAAGTTGACGGTGACCACGCACTCGTCGGGGATGACATTGCCCGCGACCCCGCCGCCGATGCGCACGGCGTTCAGGCCCTCGCGGTACTCCAGGCCGTCGATCACCGGGTAGCGGGGCTCGTAGGCCGCCAGGCGGGCCAGGATCGGCGCGGCCGCGTGGATGGCGTTGGCGCCCATCCAGGAGCGCGCGGAGTGCGCCCGCTCGCCCTCCGTGCGCAGCAGCATCCGCAGGGTGCCCTGGCAGCCGCCCTCGACCTCGCCGTCGGAGGGCTCCAGGAGCACCGCGAAGTCGCCCGCCAGCCACTCCGGACGGGCCTCGGCGACATGGCGCAGACCGTTGAGGTGGGCCGCGACCTCCTCGTTGTCGTAGAACACGAAGGTCAGGTCGCGGTTGGGGGCCGGGACGGTGGCCGCGAGGCGCAGCTGGACCGCCACGCCCGACTTCATGTCACAGGTGCCGCAGCCCCACAGCACGCCGTCCTCGTCCAGACGCGAGGGCACGTTGTCCGCGATCGGCACGGTGTCGATGTGCCCGGCCAGGACGACCCGCTCGGCGCGGCCCAGGTCCGTACGGGCGATCACGTTGTTGCCGTAGCGGTCCACCGTCAGGTGCGGCAGGGCGCGCAGCGCGGTCTCGATGGCGTCCGCGAGCGGCTTCTCGGTGCCGCTCTCGGAGGCGAAGTCCACGAGCCGCGCGGTCAGCGTGGCGGCGTCCAGCGTGAGGTCAAGCGAGGTGTCGGCCATGGCCCGACCCTAGCGCGCCACCCCGGGACACCCCGTTCGCGCGCGCGGCGACGGACCGCTGCCGAGCGGGGGCGACAGCTCCGCTACCTTGTACGCGTGTCACAGCCGTCCCCCACCCGTCCCGAGCGCCGCGGCCGTCTTCTCCGGTTCTCCGCGGCCCTGTTGGTCCTGTGCGGTGTCGCCGCCTACCTCGTGGTGCAGTACGTCACCGGAGGCGGTGGTTCACACGGCTGCAAGGTGGTCTCGGCCACCGATGCCGGTACGTCGTACGAGTTCACGCCCGAACAGGCGGCGAACGCGGCGACGATCGCCGCGGTCGGCACCGGCCGGAACATGCCCGAGCGGGCCGTGACGATCGCGCTCGCGACCGCGCTCCAGGAGTCGGGGCTGCGCAACATCGAGCACGGCGACCGGGATTCGCTCGGCCTGTTCCAGCAGCGGCCCTCGCAGGGCTGGGGCAGCGAGCAGCAGATCATGGACCCCACGTACGCGGCCGGGATCTTCTACGCCCATCTCGCGAAGGTGCCCGACTACTCCGATCTGCCGCTCACCGTGGCCGCGCAGAAGGTGCAGCGCAGCGGCTACCCGGAGGCGTACGCCAAGCACGAGCCGGACGCCGAGCTGCTGTCGGCCGCGCTGACCGGGCAGGCGGCGGCCACGCTGACCTGTGACGGGCGCTTCGACCCGGCGGCCGAGGCGGTCGGCCCGGACGCGGTACGGGCCGCGCTGGTACGGGACTTCGGGCGGGACGCGCTCCAGGAGACCGGTGCGGAGGTGGGCGGGACGCCGGTGCCCTCGCCGTCCCCCTCGCCGAGCGTGACGGCGACGGCGAGCGGGCGGACGGTGACCGTGCCGGTGCCGCTCGGGACGCGGACGGACGCGAGCGGGCGCGACGAGCGGGAGCGCGGGTGGCAGCTCGCGCACTGGGCGGTCGCCAACTCCTCGGCGCTGCACATCCAGCGGGTGACGTACGCGGGGCGGGTGTGGACCGCCGGGAGCGACGGCGGGGCGTGGCAGCAGGTGCGCTCGCAGGGCGCCGCGGGGGCGGAGAAGTCCGCGGGCGTTGTCCGGATCGTGACCGGACAGTAGTACGGGTCATCGCGCCGACGGGTGGCGTCGGCGTTTCACACGCGGCCGAACGGGCGAGTCGCGGAACTCGGCCGGGAGCCCTTGCGGCTCAAGGGGCGGAAGGATTCTGCTGGGCATTCTCACGAACGCCCTTTGCCCGTTTTTATCCACACCTGATAATGCGATGCGTTATCGGTTCTTTACCTGGGGCGTCCGCAACCTTCGGGGGCTTCGAGCGGTAGTCATGGCGTCCGAGCCCGGTGCCGGGTCCGGACGACAGAGATCGTTCTTCTCCCGTCGAATGGAGCATCATGTCCCTCCCCCTGACCCGCCGGATCGCCCGTGCCGCGCTGCTCGTCGCAGCGGGAGCGGCCGCCGGGGTCGGTGCGGCCGGCTCCGCCGGTGCGGCCACGAACCTGCCGGCCACCGCGAACCTGGGCGGCCTGACCGCGCTGGACGCGGCGCACGTCGGCGACACCGTCGACGGTGCCGCGGAGCACGTCACCTCGCTGGCGGGCGACGCGGGCGGCAACACCGTGAAGACGGCCGTGCCGGCCGCGGGCAAGACGGCCGGCGGTGCCGTGAAGAAGACCGCCCCGGCGGCCCAGCAGGCCGCGGGCGGCGTCGCCGGCGCCGCGGGCAACGCCCTGGGCGACGCGGCCGCCGGTGCCACGAAGGGCGGCCTGCCGACCGCCAACCTGCCGATGCAGGGCCTGCCCCTCACCTGAGCCACGGCTGACCGGTGAACGGGGTCCAGGGGAATGCCCCCCTGGACCCCGTTCGGCGTTCTGCGTCGGCCGGGGCCAGGGTCTCGGATCGGCGCCCGGTGCTGTCGGCCGTGCCCACCCGTTCCGCCCTGCGGAACGGGTGGGCACGGCAATGGCGTACGGCGGTAGCGGTCCCTATCGCAGTCGCGCGACCGCCGCCGCGATCCGCTCGTCCGTCGCCGTCAGGGCCACGCGGACGAAGGTGTCGCCCGCCGGGCCGTAGAAGTCGCCGGGGGCGACCAGGACGCCCAGCTCGGCCAGGTGCGCGACGGTGGTCCAGCAGGGCTCGTCGCGGGTGGCCCACAGGTAGAGGCTGGCCTCGCTGTGCTCGATGCGGAAGCCGTGGGACAGCAGGGCCGAGCGCAGCGCCTCGCGGCGGGCGGCGTAGCGGGCCCGCTGCTCGTGGACATGGGCGTCGTCGCCCAGCGCGGCCACGACGGCGGCCTGGGTCGGCGCGGAGGTCATCATGCCGCCGTGCTTGCGGATCTCCAGGAGCGGGCCCAGGACGGCCGGGTCGCCCGCGACGAAGGCGGCGCGGTAGCCGGCCAGGTTGGAGCGCTTGGAGAGCGAGTGGACGGCCACGATGCCGTCGTAGGAGCCGCCGTTGACGTCCGGGTGCAGCACCGAGACCGGGTCGGCCTCCCAGCCCAGCTCCAGGTAGCACTCGTCGGAGACGATCAGGACGCCGTGGGCGCGGGCCCAGGCGACGATCTCCGTCAGCTCCTCCTTGCCCAGCACCCGGCCCGTCGGGTTGGACGGGGAGTTCAGCCAGAGCAGCTTCAGACCGGCCGGGTCGAGGTCGCGCGGGTCGTCGTACGTCTCGTACTGGGCGCGGGCGAGCCGCGCGCCGACCTCGTACGTCGGGTACGCGAGGCGCGGGTAGGCCACCCGGTCGCCGGGGCCGAGGCCCAGCTGGGTCGGCAGCCAGGCCACCAGTTCCTTGGAGCCGACGACCGGCAGCACATGCCGGTGGGTGACCTCGCGGGCGCCCAGCCGGCGCTCCAGCCAGCCGCAGATCGCGTCCCGCAGCGCGGGCGTGCCCCAGACGGTCGGATAGCCCGGTGAGTCGGCCGCGTCGATCAGGGCCTTCTGGACCAGCTCGGGGACCGGGTCGACCGGGGTGCCGACGGAGAGGTCGACGATGCCGTCCGGATGGGCCGCGGCCGTCTTCTTGTACGGCTCCAGCTTGTCCCAGGGAAAAGTGGGAAGCCGGTCGGAGACTGCGGACACGATCAGTGGCTCACTTTCGTCTGGTGCGGCAAACGCCTCGGTCCCGTGCGGCGGTGATCAGGGCGATCGGGCCGTACGGGACCGAGGCGGCGCGTTTGCGGGCCGCTTGGGCGCTAAACGGTCACTCGCCCTGCGGCGGCAGCGCGGCGACGAAGGGGTGGTCGCGCTCGATCAGCCCCAGCTTGCTGGCGCCGCCGGGCGAGCCCAGCTCGTCGAAGAACTCGACGTTCGCCTTGTAGTAGTCCTTCCACTCCTCGGGAGTGTCGTCCTCGTAGAAGATCGCCTCGACCGGGCAGACCGGCTCACAGGCACCACAGTCGACGCATTCGTCCGGGTGGATGTACAAGGACCGCTGGCCCTCGTAGATGCAGTCGACCGGGCACTCCTCGATGCACGCCTTGTCCTTGACGTCGACACAAGGCTGCGCGATGACGTAGGTCACGCTGTCGTTCCTCCTCGATAGGGCGCTGGCGGGCCTCCTCAGGCTCCGCCGCCTGGCGCGCGGGAGCGCGGCGTCGTCGATGCCCGCCCCTAGTATCTCCGTTCCGGAGCATGATCCGAACAGGAGGGGTGAACTGACCGGTGGAAATCTCGGCACAAGGGCGTCTGGAAGTCCGAATCACCCCCGCCGACGTGGGAAAACGCGTCTCCGTACGGCGGTTGAGCGAACCCGGTACGGCGCGGGAGAAGTTCACCGACACGGTGGGCGTTCTCACATCTTGGGATCATGGCGTGCTCATGATCACACAGCGGGGCGGTACGAGTGTCCGGTTTCCGGAAAGCTCGCTCGTGGCGGGAAAGATCGTACCGGCCGCCCCGGCGCGCCGCAGGGGTCCGGCGGCGGGCTACGAGGAGCTGGCGCGGGTCACCTCGCGCGGCTGGCGCCCGGTGGAGAGCGAGCGGCTCGGCGAGTGGGAGCTGAGGGCCGCCGGAGGGTATACACGGCGCGCCAACAGCGTGCTGCCGCTGGGTGATCCCGGGCGTCCGCTCGACGCGGCCCTGGCGGCCGTACGACGCTGGTACGGCGAGCGCGGGCTGCCCGCCTACGTGCAGACCGCGACGGGCGCCGAGGGCACGCAGGAGCTGCTCTGCGCGGAGCTGGAGCGGCGCGGCTGGGTGCGGGAGGTGAGCGCCGAGGTGTGGATCGGCGCGCTGGCCCCGCTCGGTGACCGGCCCGAGGGCGCGGACGTGGTCCTCGCCCGGGAGGCGGACGAGGCGTGGCTCGCGCGGTATCAGCGCAAGGGGGTGAGCGAGGTGGCCCTGCGGGTGCTCTCGGGCGGCCCCTCGGTGTGGTTCGCCACCGTGCCGGGCGAGCCGGGCGGGGCCCCGGCGGCGATCGGCCGGTGTGTCGTGGACGGGCGCTGGGCCGGTTTCGCCGCCGTCGAGGTGGACCCCGGAAGGCGGCGGCAGGGCCTGGCCACCGAGGTGATGGCCGCGCTCGCCCGCCGGGCGCTGGCCGAGGGCGCCTCGGCCGGCTGGCTCCAGGTGGAGACCGAAAACGAGCCCGCACGGGCCCTGTACGCGGGCCTGGGCTTCTCCCGGCACCACGCCTACCACCACTTCCGGGAGCCGCAGGAACAGCCCGCACACGGCCCGTCGTAGACATTCCCCCCGCTCCCGGAAGGGCGAGAATCCGCCATGTCCCACCCGTATCTGCCGCCCCCGTACCCGCCCCCGCCCGAGCGGTCCGCCGAGGTGCGGGCGCGGTTCGCCGAGGAGGCCAGGTCCGAGCGGCCGGACCTGGCGGCGCTGTGCCTGCTGATCGGCGCGGAGGCGGACGGCTCGCTGGACGAGGCCGGGATCGACACCGCGCAGGCGGAACTGGACCGGCTCGCGGGCGAGCTGCCGTACCGGCCCGGCGGTCCGCGCGCCTGGGCCGAGGCGGGGCGCCAGCTGCTCGGCGGGCGCTACGAGTTCCACGGCACGCCCGGCGACTACCAGCGTCTGGAGTCCTCGCTGCTGCACGAGGTGCTGCGGCGCCGCCGCGGGCTGCCGATCCTGCTGTCGGTGGTGTGGCTGGAGGTGGCCCGGCGGGCCGGGGCCCCGGTGTACGGGGTCGCGCTGCCGGGGCACTTCGTGGTCGGGTTCGGGGCGCCCGGGGAGCAGGTGCTGGCCGACCCGTTCGAGGGCGGGCGGGTGCTCACCGGGCCGGACGCCGAGCTGCTCGTGGTGGGCGCGACCGGGGCCCCGCTGGACCCCGGGATGCTGGAACCGGCGCCCCCGCTGGAGGTCGTCCAGCGCATCCTGAACAACATCCGCGCGTGGGCCGCGGCCCGCCCCGAGCGCTCGGACGTGGCGCTGCGCGCGGTGGAGCTGTCGCTGCTGATCCCGGCCCACCCGGCGCGGCTGCGCTACGAGCGCGGGCAACTACTGGTGCAGCGCGGTCAGTTCACGGCGGGTGCGGACGAACTGGAGGCGTACGCCGAGCTGATCGAGGTCGTCGACGAACCGGCCGCCGAGCGGGTGAGGCACCAGGCCCGCACCGCCCGGTCCAAGCTCAACTGAACCGCCGTACCGGCGGCTTCTCACCTCTCGGACCGGCTGCTTCTACAGCCAGCCCTTCTCCCGCGCGGTGCGCACCGCCTCCGCCCGGTTGCGGACGGCGAGCTTCTGGATGGCGGTGGAGAGGTAGTTGCGGACCGTGCCCTGGGACAGGTGCAGGGCTTTGGCCAGTTCGGCGTTGGTGGAGCCGTCGGCCGCGGCGCGCAGCACCTCCCGCTCGCGTTCGGTGAGCGGGTTCGCGCCCTCGGCGAGCGCGGCGGCGGCCAGCGTGGGGTCGATGACCCGCTCCCCGGCGAGCACCTTGCGTACGGCGGCGGCGAGTTGGGCGGCGGGCGCGTCCTTGACCAGGAAGGCGTCGGCGCCCGCCTCCATGGCGCTGCGCAGATAGCCGGGCCGCCCGAAGGTGGTCAGCACGACCAACTTGACCCGGGGGAAGTCCCGGTGGACCCGGGCCGCGGCCTCGATGCCGGTGCAGCCCGGCATCTCGATGTCCAGCAGCGCCACGTCCACGTCGTGCGCCGCGACCGCGCCGAGCACCTCGTCCCCGCGCGCGACCTGCGCGACGACCTCGATGTCGTCCTCCAGGCCGAGCAGCGCGGCCAGCGCCTCGCGGACCATGGACTGGTCCTCGGCCAGCAGGACCCTGATGGTGCTCGTCATGCCCCGGATCCTACGTCCCCGGTGTGCGCCACGGGCACGCGGGCGACCAGCCGGAACCCGTGCTTGACCCGGCCCGCCTCCAGCGTTCCGCCGGCCTTCTCCAGGCGTTCGGTCAGACCGGTCAGACCGTTGCCGAAGCCGCCGTTGCCGGTGCCCGATCCGTCGTCCTCGACGGCGAGTTCGAGCATCGGGCCGTCCAGCGTCTGGCGGTGCGTGAGCCGTACGGCGCACCGGTCGGCGCCGCTGTGCCGCACCACGTTGGTGACCGCCTCGCGCAGCGCCCAGGCGAGCGCCGACTCGGCCTCCTCGGGCACCCCGGCGAGGTCGGGCTCGGGCGGCAGGTCGGCGGTGACGCCCGCGGCCGTGAGGGCCACCTGGGTGCCGGCCAGCTCGACGGCGAGCCGGGGGCGCCGGTAGCCGGTGACGGCCTCCCGGACGTCCACCAGGGCCTGGCGGCTGACCTGTTCGATGTCGTTGACCTGCTGGGCCGCCTTGTCGGGGTGCTCGGGCAGCATCCGCCCGGCCAGCTCGCTCTTGAGCGTGATCAGGGAGAGCGAGTGGCCCAGCAGATCGTGCAGGTCGCGGGCGAGGCGCAGCCGCTCCTCGTTGGCGGCGAGCTGGGCGACGGTGGCCCGCGCCTTGCGCAACTCGATCGTGGTGCGCACCAGTTGGCCCACGCCGACCATCGCGAACCCGATGAGCACGACCATCAGCATGTTGTCGTCGACCGAGTAGGCGCCCCAGCGCAGTCCGACCAGGTACATCACGACGGCGGAGCCCGGGATCGCCCAGTACGCCAGGCGCAGCGGCAGGGTCGCCCCGCAGGCGACCGACAGGTAGACGAACAGCCCGCTCCACTGGGTGCCGAGGCCGTAGGTCAGGGCGGGCGCGAGCACCAGGAGGGTGCCGAGCAGCAGGGCCACCGTCCGGGGCGCGAAGGGCGCGCCCATCTGCCGGAAGACCAGGGTGAGATAGGCGCACACGAAGACGGTGAGGCCGATCGTGCCCGCCACGGTGCCGGCCGTGGTGTGCCGGCCGCCGGTCAGGTCCTGGATCGGGGAGCTGAGGAAGACCAGCCAGACGGCGATCCACAGCGCCTTCACCAGCAGCTCGCGCCGCCCCTGTACGCCCTGTCCGATCCGGACCTGTGTCTCCGATCGGCCCCCGGCCGCCTTCGGGTCTTCCGTCATGGTGCTCACGCCTTCAGCGTGTCCTTCCGGTACAGCCAGGCCGCGCCGCCCGCGAAGAGGACGAAGTACACGGCGAGGACGGCGATGTCCGTGGTGTGCGGGGCCTGGCTCTGCTCGATGGCGCGGCCCAGCGCGGCGTACGCGTGGGTGGGCAGCCACTTGGCGATGTCCTGGAGGAACTGCGGGAACGTGGTCGTGGGCATCCACAGGCCGCCGAGGATCGACAGACCGAAGTACACGATCATGGTGATGGGGCGGACCGCGTCACCGGAGGCGAGGTAGCCGATGGCCACGCCGAGCGCGGCGAAGACCAGGCTGCCGGCCCAGATGATCCCGGTGAGCGCGAGCCACTGCCAGGCGTCCAGCCGTACGTCCTTGACCGCCGCGGCGACCAGGAAGACCACCACGATGGACGGCAGGCTCACCACGGCGGCGCTGGCGGTCTTGGCGAGGACGTAGCCGCGCCCGGGCAGCGGGGTCAGCCGCAGCTGCCGTACCCAGCCGCTCTCGCGCTCCTTGGCGATGCGCTCGCTGTTGCCCATCAGCACGGCGGTCAGGGCACCGAAGGAGGCCATGGACACCATCATGTACGTCGCCAGGGTCAGCCCGGTGCCGTCGATCTTGGCGTCGTCGGCGTTGCCCGCGATGATCAGGAAGAGGACCGCCGGGTAGAGCACCGAGAAGAACAGGAACTTCTTGTTGCGCAGGGCGCGGGTCAGTTCGAGCTTGATCAGGCTGTTCATGACTGCTTGGCCTCCTCGGCCTCCGTGATGGCGACGAACGCCTGCTCCAGGCCGAGGCCGGCGACTTCCAGGTTGCGGGGGTAGAGGCCGAGGCCGTACAGGGCGTGCACGGTGGCGTCGGCGTCGGAGGACTGGATGCGCACGGTCTGCCCGGACACGTCGATGCCGGTCAGGAAGGGCAGGGCGCGCAGGGCGGCCGCGTCGACGGTGCCCTCCAGGTCGAAGGCGATCCGGCGGGCGCCCGCGCGGGCCTTGATCTCGGCGGCGGTGCCGTCGGCGAGGAGGCGGCCGCGGTGCAGCACCAGGACCCGGTCGGCGATGGCGTCGGCCTCTTCGAGGTAGTGCGTGGCGAACAGGACCGCCCGGCCCTGGTCGGCCTGCTCGCGCATGGTGGCCCAGAAGGCCTGGCGGGCGGAGACGTCCATGCCGGTGGTCGGCTCGTCCAGGATGATCAGATCGCTGTCGCCCGCGGTGGCGAGCGCGAAGCGGACGCGCTGGGCCTGGCCGCCGGAGAGCTTGTTGACCTTGCGGTCGGCGATCTGCGCGATACCGGCGCGGGCCATCACATCGGCGGCCTTGTACGGCCGCGGGTGCAGGGAGCAGGACAGCTTGACCAGCTCGGCCACCGTGACCTCGTCCATCAGGCCGCCGCTCTGCAGCATGGCCCCGACCCGCCCGGCCACGATCGCCTCGCGCGGGCTGGTGCCGAACACGGACACCGTGCCGGCGTCGGGCTGCTTGAGGCCGAGGAGCAGATCGAGGGTGGTGGACTTGCCCGCGCCGTTCGGGCCGAGCAGGGCCACGGTCTCCCCCGGGTGCAGCCGCAGCGAGAGCCCGTCGACGGCCCGTACCGTCCCGTACGTCTTGGTCACCTGGTCGAACCCGACCACCTCGGTGGTGGAGGTGGCCGGTACCGCTGTCGTTGTCATGTCGTCCATGGTGCGGGTACGGGGCGGGTGCCCGGCAGTGTCAGGGGTCCTGGGTGGCGGATGACAGATGTCATGGGGAGAGGGGTGACCGATCCCCTGGGGGTCGCCGTTCAGCGGGGCCGTGCCCGTACGGGTCGTACCCCGAAGACCCTCAAGGGGCGCCCGGCGATGTCTGCCGGGCGCCCCTCAAGAGCCGTGTCGGCGCCCCTCAGTTGGGGTGCGTGCTGATCACCGCGACCCGGTTGGTCGTGCTGGTCAGCGCCTGGCGCATGGCCAGGTAGACGTCCTGGGGGGTGACCGGCGTCTTCTTGCCGTTGCCCCGGGTGATCAGGACGCCGTCGAAGGTCTGTCCGTACAGCTCCTTCAGGGCCGGGTAGTTCGGCTTGTCGGTCAGCTTGCCGTTGACCGCGGCCACGCCGAGGAACTTCCACAGCGACTTCTGCGGGCTGAACATGACCGTCTGCCCCGTGTCGGCGCGCACGGTCACCGGCGCCGACATGGCCGGCTGCGCGAACTCCTTCATCTCGCGGCTGACCTCGGCGTCGGAGACCGCGGGCTGCCGGTTGGCGGTGGGCACGGTGATCACCGCGGAGTCACCGGTCTCCACCTCGGCGCGGTACGCCTGCTCGATCGCCTGGGTCGAGCGGGCCGCGTCGATGGCCGTACCCGCCTTGCCGTGCACGGCCACGGCCTTGCCGGCCTGGAAGGTGATGCCGCCGTCGACCACCGCGCCGGAGCCGGAGCCGCCGCCCGCCTGCTGGAGCGCGGCCTGCAGCTTCTCCTCGTCCACCGGCATGACCGGGTCGACCACGCGGTGCTGCCCGAAGAGCGTGCCGACCACGGAGACCGGGTTGTAGTCGCTCTTGGCGGCCGCGCTCGCGGTGGCCTGGAAGTCGAACTGGAGACCGGCGTTGGCGGGGGTGAGCATGACCGTACGGCCGCCCACGGAGAGCTTCAGCGGCTTGGCGACCCGGGTGCCGAACACGTCGTCCAGCTTCTTGACGGCGTCGTCGCGGGTGCCGCCGCCGATGTCGACGCCGAGCACGGTGGTGCCCTTGGGCACATCGGTGTGGTTCATCAGCAGCCCGGCGCCGTAGACACCGCCCGCGATCACGACCAGGCCGACGCAGAGCAGGACCAGCTTGCTGCGGCCCTTCTTCTTCGGCTTGGCCGCCGCCTTGGGCGCGGCCGCGGCCGGCTCGGGCTTGGGCGCCACCGGAGCGGCCGGTCCACCGGGACCGCCGGGGCCACCAGGGCCACCGGCCGGAGCCCCGAGGCCGCCGGGACCACCGGCGCCGAACGGGCCGCCGTTGCCGCCCGGGACCACCGGGATACCGCTGGTGACGGTGTGTCCGGAGACGTTGTCCGGGGCCCGGTAGCCGGGCGTGCCCGGTTCGGGGGCCGGCTTCTGCGGGGTGAGGATCGCGGTGTCGTCGCTGAGCCCGCCCCCGGGGCCGAGCCCGGCGCCCGGCACCCCGGCCGGGCCTTCGAGGTCGGCGATGTCCGTGAGGGCGCTGCGCCCGGCGCCCTGATGCCCGTAGGGGCCCTCGGCGCCCGGCCGCAGCGGGCTGTCGCCGGTGACCGGACCGCCGGTCGGCCCGGCGGGCCCCTGCGGGCCGCCTCGGCCGCCCTGGCCGCCGGGGCCGTTCGCGCCGCCCGCGCCCGCGGTGCCGAAGGGGTCCTGGCCGCCCGTGGTGCCGTTCTCCGAGAAGTACGGCAGCTCGTCGCGGCGCGGCTCGCCGCCGCCCGCCTCGGAGGACCGGGAGCCGCCCAGCGGGCCCGCGGCCAGCGCCTCGGTGACGTCGAAGGAGCCGGTGCCGCCGCCGTGCCCGGGGGCCACGGGGCCGCCGGTGGCGCCGGGCAGGCCCGCGCCGTTCGTCTTGCCCGAGGTGCGGCCCGGCACGCTCATGGAGCCGACCACGCCACCGGGGCGGGCCCCGCTGCCACCGGCCGCGCTCCCGGTGCCCTGGGCACCCGGGCGGGCGCCCGGCGCGCCCGCGGGGGCACCGGAACCGCCGGAGTTCTTGGCCCCGTTGGCACCCGCGCCGCCCTTGGCGGGCGCGCCCGCCTTGCGGGGCGCGAACCAGTCGCTGGTCTTCTCCTCGGCCGGGGCCGCGGGCTCCGCGGGGGCCTCGGGGGCGGGCGCGGCCGCGGCCGGGGTGCGCACCTCGGCGGCGGGCCTGTCGTCCCGGGCGGCCTCGGCGGGCTCGCCGTCGCCCACGGGCTTGCGCACGACGACCGGCGGGATGGGCCGGGACCCGGGGATGTTGATCCGGATCCGGGTCGTCAGCGTGGTCTCGGTCTTGCGTTCCTCGGACTGCGCGCCCGAACGGCCCGCGTCCGCACCGTCGTCGGAAGCCATGGGGGTCCCGTACGGCGGGGTGCCGGACGGGTATGCGGCTCCGCCGCGCCCGTTGGGCCCGGAGGACGGAGTGTCAGTTTCACGACTCAAGGCAGGTTCTCCCAGTTGGCTCCGCCGCCCGACACTGACCTCACTGCTTCGGCGGTCCCCCCAACTCGAACGAGGTCGAGAGCGCGGGGGAGGCTCGGCGGCGCGCACCACCATACTGGCCGCCCCTGGCGTACATCCCCTGACCGCTGAGGAAACCCACACCCAACTCGCACGTGGGCCGCACCGGAAAGCGGTACGTCACTTCCCAAGTCGGGCGGAGCCGAGGCGCGGTTGCCTCCCGGCGCCGAGGGTGGCGCAGATCACAGCGAGGGCCATGCCGCCGAACAGGAAGAGATAGGAGCCGCCGCCCGCGCCGAAGAGGAAGTCGCCCTCGGGACGGGAGGTGGTGAGCAGGATGACGGTGACGATCCAGCCCGCCGCGGGCGCCATCGCGCCGCCCCGGGACCGGGTGGCGTACGCGCCGCCGAGGAACACCCCGACGGCGCCCGCGAGGGCGAGCAGCAGCCCGCCGGGGAACCAGGCGGCCTGCACCAGGGTCCCGGCGACCGCGACGAGGGCGCCGAGCAGGAACAGGCCGATGTGGGCCAGGGCCCGCCCGGGCGTCGGCGGGCGCAGCGGCTGGGCGAGCATCGGGCCCGGATTGCCGGTGCCGCTCACGACGCCTCCTCGACGGCGATCCCGGCGAACAGGTCGGTCTCCCCGGGGACGGCGGTGCCGCGCACCAACTCGTAGTATTCGGTGGTGAACAGCGGCTGGGCCAGCTCGTTCGAGAGCGCGAACCAGGGCTCGGCGACCTCGACCTGGGTGGCGTGGGCGCGCATCGCGGCGGCCTTCGCGGCGGCGTGGGCGTTGCCGTCGACGGCGGTGGTGACCCGGGCGTCGTCCACCACGCCCGGCACGTCGTCCAGGGCCGCGCTCTTCTCGAAGGGCAGGGCCGGCAGCTCGTCCTGGAGCCGGGCGAAGGCGTCCTCGGCGACGGAGCGCGGGGTGCGGATCCAGTAGACCTTGTCGATGGTGTGCCCGCGTCCGGCCGCGAGGTCGGCGGCGCGCATGGCGACGCGATGGGCCTGGATGTGGTCCGGGTGCCCGTAGCCGCCGTTGTCGTCGTAGGTCACGAGGACCTGGGGGCGGGTCTCCAGGATCACCTCGACAAGGTGTTCCGCGGCCTCGTCCACATCGGCCTGCCAGAAGCAGCCCGGGTCCTCGTTGTCGGCGATGCCCATCATCCCGGAGTCGCCGTAGCGGCCGGCGCCACCGAGCAGCCGGGCGTCGGTGACGCCCAGCTCGCGAAGGGCGGCGGCCAGCTCACCGCGCCGGTACGCGCCGAGCGCGGCGCCGGTCAGATGCCGCAGCCCGGGCGGGATGGACTCGCCCCGCTCCCCCAGGGTGCAGGTGACCAGGGTCACCTGGGCACCCTCGGCCACGTACTTGGCCATGGTGGCGCCGTTGTTGATCGACTCGTCGTCCGGGTGCGCGTGCACCAGCAACAGCCGCCGGGCGGCGCGCGGGCCGGAGGAGGGCAGTTCCGTCATGCCACCACCCTACGCAGGCCCGGGGCGGGACGCCCGGCCGTCAGAACTTGATGCTGCCGATCATGCTCGCCACGTTCGTGGTGAGCTGGCTGATCGTGGGCGCGATGGTGGAGGAGGCGAGGTAGAAGCCGAGCAGCATGCAGACGACCGCGTGGCCGCCCTTCAGTCCCGACTTCTTCATCAGCAGGAAGACGATGATCGCCAGCAGCACCACCGCCGAAATCGAGAGTGCCACGGCGGCTCACCTCCAAAGATCCCAGGGACACGGCTGTTCGGAAAGATCGGTAGAGCAAGTCCATGCGGACACCGGCAGGTTCATACCCACACAGCGGTAGTGATCATAACTATCCGTGCTCGCGCATCGCTCGGCGCACGGCCGCACAAGGGGGCGCATGGCCAATATGGTCGGGGTATGACGACCGAGTCCGACTCCTTCCCCCGCAGACATGCCAGGACCCAGCGATTCACCCTCGGCGCGCCGCGCGGGTTCACCGTGTCGCCCGACGGCGCACGGGTCGCGTTCCTGCGTTCGAGCTCCGGTTCCGACCGGGCCAACTCCCTCTGGGTGCTGGACCTTCCGGACGGCACCGAGCGCCTCGCCGCAGACCCGGGCGCCCTTCTGGGCGGCGCCTCCGAACAGCTCTCGGCCGAGGAACGGGCCCGCCGGGAGCGCAGCAGGGAGGGCGGGGCCGGCATCGTCGGCTACGCCACCGACGCCGCCGTGGAAACGGCGTCTTTCGCCTTGTCAGGGCGGCTTTTCACGGCGAGCCTGACGACCGGCGAGACCCGTGAACTCCCCGCGCCCGGACCGGTGATCGACCCGCGCCCGGCGCCCGACGGCCGGCACATCGCCTACGTCTCCCAGGGCGCCCTGCGCGTGGTGGGCGCCGGCGGCGAGGGCGACCGCGCGCTCGCCGAGCCGGAGTCCGAGCAGGTCACCTACGGGCTCGCGGAGTTCATCGCGGCCGAGGAGATGAGCCGTACCCGCGGCTTCTGGTGGGCGCCGGGCGCCGACCGGCTGCTGGTGGCCCGCGCGGACGACACGCCGGTGACCAGGTGGTGGATCTCCGACCCGGCCCATCCCGACCGTGAGCCAAATAACGTCGCGTACCCCGCGGCGGGCACCCCTAACGCGGACGTACGGCTGTTCGTGCTGGGCCTCGACGGGGAGCGCACGGAGGTGCTCTGGGACCGCGACCGCTACCCCTACCTCGCCCGAGTGCACTGGTCAGAGGCGGGTGCGCCGCTGGTCCTCGTGCAGTCCCGGGACCAGCGCGGCCTGCTGTACCTGGCGGTGGACCCGGACACCGGGACGACCCGGATGGTGCACGCCGACGAGGACCCGATTTGGCTGGAACTGTTCGCCGGGGCGCCGTGCTGGAACCCCTCCGGACAGCTGGTCCGGATCGCGGACGAGGGCGGCGCCCGCGTCCTCGCCGTGGGCGAACGTCCGCTGACCAGCGGCCAGTTGCACATCCGTGCGGTTCTGGACGTGGGTGCGGACGACACCCTCGTCTCCGCCTCCGCCGGAGCCGACGCGGAGGAACCCGAGATCGGCGAGATCCATGTGTACCGGGTGAACGAGCTGGGCGTGGAGCGCGTGTCCCGGGAGCCCGGTGTGCACTCGGCGGTGCGCGCCGGGGGCGTGACGGTGCTGGTGTCCGCGACGCCGGACCGGCCGGGCACGCGGGTCCAGGTGCTGACTGACGGGAAACCGACGGCCACTGTCCGGTCGTACGCCGAAGACCCCGGTTTGTCCCCCAGGGTGACGCTCACCGAGGGGGGCGCACGCCGAATTCCGTGCGCCGTGCTTATGCCACGGGACTACCACGGTGACACTCCCCTGCCGGTTTTGCTGGACCCCTACGGTGGTCCGCACGGTCAGCGGGTGGTCGCCGCGCACAACGCCCATCTCACCTCCCAGTGGTTCGCCGACCAGGGATTCGCCGTGGTGGTCGCGGACGGCCGGGGCACCCCGGGCCGCTCGCCCGCCTGGGAGAAGGAGATCAAGGACGACCTCGCCGAGATCGTCCTCCAGGACCAGGTGGACGCGCTCCGGTCGCTCGCCGAGCGGTTCCCGCTGGACCTCGCCCGGGTGGCGATCCGGGGCTGGTCCTTCGGCGGCTATCTGTCCGCCCTCGCGGTGCTGCGCCGCCCGGACGTCTTCCACGCGGCGGTGGTCGGCGCCCCGGTCACCGATCTGCGCCTCTACGACACCCACTACCAGGAGCGCTACCTGGGCGACCCGAACGAACAGCCGGACGTCTACCGCCGCAACTCGCTGATCGACGACGCCGGTCTGGTCGACGCGGCCGAGCCGCACCGCCCGATGATGGTCATCCACGGCCTGGCGGACGACAACGTGGTGGTCGCGCACTCGCTGCGGCTGTCCTCCGCGCTGCTGGCCGCGGGCCGCCCGCACGAGGTGCTGCCGCTGTCCGGGGTGACCCATATGACCCCGCAGGAGACGGTCGCCGAGAACCTGCTCAACCTCCAGCTGGACTTCCTGCGGCGGGCCCTCGGCTGAGCCGGACGGCGGCCGTCAACCGCGTTAACACGCGGGCAACTTGACGGAAGCGGTTCCGATATACGGACGCGCCAGGCTGAAGAACGTACGGCCGTGCGGGTGCCGTGAACGGGCCGGGGTGCACGACGTCACCCCGGCCCGTTGCCGTTCGCCTGCGTGGACTTCGGCGGCACCACCCGCTTCTCCTCCGCGAAGTGGCACGCCGAGTCATGGGCGGCCGGACCTTTTTCGAAGGAGGCCGGCACCGCGAGCCGCGGCACCTCCACCGCGCACCGCTCCCGCGCCTTCCAGCACCGGGTGCGAAAGCGGCACCCGGAGGGGATGTCCGTAGGGGAGGGCACGTCCCCGCTGAGGATGATCCGCTCGCGGTCCTCCCGCGCCCCGGGGTCCGGTACGGGTACCGCGGACAGCAGCGCCTGGGTGTAGGGGTGCGTCGGATGCTCGTAGATCTCCGCGTCCCGCCCGATCTCCACGATCCGGCCGAGGTACATGACCCCGACCCGGTCCGAGATGTGCCGCACGATCGACAGGTCGTGCGCGATGAACACGTAGGACAGCTCGAACTCCGTCTGGAGCCGGTCCAGCAGGTTGATCACCTGTGCCTGCACCGACACATCGAGCGCGGACACCGGCTCGTCGGCGACGATGACCTCCGGGCGCAGCGCGAGCCCCCGCGCGATGCCGATGCGCTGGCGCTGGCCGCCGGAGAACTGGTGCGGATAGCGGTTGACGAAGTCCGGGTCGAGCCCCACCACGTCCAGCAGTTCCCGCACCAGGCGGCGCCGGTCGCCCTTGGGGGCCGCCTCGGGGTGGATCTCGTACGGCTCCCCCACGATGTCCCCCACGGTCATCCGGGGGTTGAGGGAGGTGTAGGGGTCCTGGAAGACCATCTGGATGTTGCGGCGCACCGCCTTCAGGGCCCGCCCGGACAGCCGGGTGATGTCCTCGCCCTTGAACCGGATGGACCCGGCGGTCGGCCGCTCCAGATTGCACAGCAGCTTGGCGACCGTCGACTTGCCGCAGCCCGACTCGCCGACGATGCCCAGGGTCTCGCCCCGGCCGAGGGTGAAGTCGACGCCGTCGACCGCCCGGACCGCGCCGATCTGCTTCTTGAACAGGATGCCCCGGGTCAGCGGGTAGTGCTTGACGAGCCCGCTGACCTCCAGGACGGGTTCACCGCTCGTCGCCATCCAGGCACTCCCTCCAGAAGTGGCAGGCGCTGCCGCGGTCTTTGGACACCTCGTACAGCGGGGGCACCTCGGCGCGGCAGACGTCCCGGGCCATCGGGCAGCGCGGATGGAAGGAGCAGCCCGGGGGCACCCGCGTCAGGTTCGGCGGCAGGCCCTTGATGGCGTACAGCTCCCGTCCCTTGAGGTCCAGGCGCGGGATGGAGTCGAGCAGGCCCCGGGTGTAGGGGTGGGCGGGTGCCTTGTAGATGTCGTGCACCGGCGCCGACTCCACGATCCGCCCGGCGTACATCACGGCGATCCGGTCGGCCACGTCCGCCACCACCCCGAGGTCGTGGGTGATGAGGACGAGCCCCATGCGGTACTCGCGCTGCAACTCGGCGAGCAGATCCATCACTTGCGCCTGCACGGTGACGTCCAGGGCGGTGGTGGGCTCGTCGGCGATGACCAGGGCCGGTTCCAGGGCCAGCGCCATGGCGATCATGATCCGCTGGCGCATCCCGCCGGAGAACTGGTGGGGGTAGTCGCGCACCCGCTGGGCGGCGCCCGGGATGCGCACCCGGTCCATCAGCTCGACGGCCTCGGCCCGCGCGGCCTTGCGCGACATCCCCCGGTGCACCGTGAACAGCTCGCCGAGCTGCTCGCCCACGGAGAGCACCGGGTTGAGGGCCGACAGCGCGTCCTGGAAGATCATCGCCATCCGGGCGCCGCGCAGCTCCCGCCGTTCCTCCTCCTTCATCCGCAGCAGATCGCGGCCCTGGAAGAGGATCTCGCCGCCGGTGATCCGCCCCGGCGGCATGTCGAGGATGCCCATCACGGCCTGCGCGGTGACCGACTTGCCCGACCCGGACTCGCCGAGCACGGCCAGCGTCTCCCCCTCGTCGACGGCGTACGACACCCCGTTCACGGCTCGGGCGATCCCGTCCCGGGTCCTGAACTCGATGTGCAGATCGCGGACTTCGAGCAGCATGGCGCCGTCACCTCAGCTTGGGGTCGAGGGCGTCGCGCACCGCGTCGCCGAGCATGATGAAGGCCAGGACGGTGACGGCGAGGGCGCCGGAGGGCCACAGCAGGGCGTGCGGGGCGTTGCGGATGTAGGGGGAGGCGGCGGAGATGTCGATGCCCCAGGAGACGCTGGGCGGCTTGAGGCCCACACCCAGATAGGACAGGGTCGCCTCCAGGGAGATGTAGGTGCCGAGCGCGATGGTCGCCACCACGATCACCGGGGCGACGGCGTTCGGCGCGATGTGCCGCAGCAGGATGCGGGAGTCGGAGGCGCCCAGCGCGCGGGCCGCCTGGACGTAGTCGTGCTGGCGGGCGGTGATGACCGAGCCGCGCGCGATGCGGGAGATCTGCGGCCAGCCGAGCAGCACCATGAAGCCGATCACCGGCCAGACCGTGTTGCTGGTGACCACGGAGAGCAGCACGAGGCCGCCGAGGACGACGGGGATGGCGAAGAAGATGTCGGTGATGCGGGACAGCAGCGCGTCCCACCATCCGCCGAAATAGCCCGCCAGACCGCCCAGGACGGACCCGAGGACCGCGACCCCCAGGGTGGCCAGGACGCCGACCGTGACGGACGTACGGGCCCCGTAGACGGTGCGTGTGTAGACGTTGCAGCCCTGCCCGTCGTACCCGAAGGGCGCGCCGGGCCCCGGGCCGTCCTGGGACTTGGCCAGGTCGCAGCTGAGCGGGCTGCCGGAGGCGATCGCCGAGGGCCACAGGGAGATGAACACCAGGAAGAGGATGACCAGGGCGGACAGCAGGAAGACGGGATTGCGGCACAGGTCCCGCCAGGCGTCCGACCACAGCGAGCGCGGCCGGCCCGCGGGTCCGCCGCCCGGCGGCGCGCCGGGCCCCTTCTCCAGGGTGGTGGCCTCGCTCGCGCCGAGGTCCATGGCGCCGCCCATGCCGGTCCCGGCGATGACCCCCTCGGGCTCGTAGGGCTGTTCAGGCATAGCGGATCCTCGGGTCGAGTACGGCGTACAGGAGGTCGACGAGGAGGTTGGCGAACAGGAAGACCAGCACCAGTACGGTCACGAAGCCGACGACCGTCTGGGTGTTCTGGCGCAGAATGCCCTGGTAGAGCTGGTAGCCGACGCCGTGGATGTTGAAGATCCGCTCGGTGACGATCGCACCGCCCATCAGCGCCCCGATGTCGGTGCCGATGAAGGTGACCACCGGGATCAGCGAGTTGCGCAGCAGATGCCGGGTGACGACGCGGTGCCAGGGCAGGCCCTTGGCGGTCGCGGTGCGCACATAATCGGCGCGCTTGTTCTCCGCGATGGTGGTGCGGGTCAGCCGGGTGACGTAGGCGAGGGAGACGGAGGCGAGGACGAGTCCGGGCACGATCAGCTCGCCGAAGGAGGCGGCAGGCGACACGGACGGCTTGATCCAGCCCCAGGCGACACCGAGCAGCAGTTGCAGCAGCAGGCCGGTGACGAAGGTGGGCACGGAGATGACGACCAGGGTGGCCAGCAGCACACCGGTGTCGACGGGGTGGCCGCGCCGCAGGCCGGTGACGACGCCGAGCGCGATGCCGATGACGATCTCGAAGGCGATGGCCACGATCGTGAGCCGGATGGTGACCGGGAACGCCGCCGCCATCAGCTCGGTGACGGGCTGCCCGTTGAAGGCCGTACCGAAGTTGCCGGTGAAAACGTTCCCCATATAGGTGACGTACTGGCGCCACAGCGGCTGGTCGAGGCCGAACTCGCGTTTCAGCTGGGCGGCGGTCGCCGGGTCGCAGGCGCGCTCGCCGCACAGCCCGGCGATCGGATCGCCCATCACGTTCACCATGAGGAAGATCAGCAGGGTGGCCCCGATGAAGACGGGGATCATCTGGAGCAGTCGCCTCGCGACATAGCGGCCCATGCGGCTCAGCCGACCTTGATCTCGTTGTAGACCGGGACGCTGAACGGATTGAGCGTCACATGGGAGAGCCGGGCGGTGTAACCGGCGCTGCCGTTCTGGTACCAGAGCGGGATGGCCGCCATGTTGTCGCGGACGACTTTCTCGGCCTCCTGGAACAGCCGTACGGAGGCCGCCCGGTCGGTCTCGGCGTTGGCCCGGTCCACGAGCCGGTCGAACTGCGGGTTGGACCACTTTCCGTCGTTGGAGGAGGCGTCCGTGTAGTACAGCGGCTGGAGGAAGTTCTGGATCAGCGGGTAGTCCATCTGCCAGCCGGCCCGGAAGGGTCCGCTCATCCGGTGCTGCCCGATCTGGTTGCGGAAGTCGGCGAAGGTGCCGACCGGGTTGCCGACGCACGCCTTGTCGTTGCCGAGGGCGTTGTTGATGGAGTTGCACACGGCGTCCACCCACTGCTTGTGCGAGCCGGTGTCCGCGTTGTACGTGATCTTCAGCTGCCCGCCGGGGATGCCGCCGCCCTCCTGTACGAGCTTGCGGGCGCCCGCCGGGTCGTAGTCACAGGCGTGTCCGCACAGCCCGTCCTGGAAGCCGCCGGCCGTGCCGAGCACCGGGGAGGTCCAGTCGGTGGCTGGGGTGCGGGTGCGGCGGAAGATGGTCTCGGTGATCTGCGCCCGGTTGATCGCCATGGACAGCCCGGTGCGGACCTTGCGCGCCCCCGCGGTGTTCCACTTCGGGTCGTAGTAGGGGAAGGCCAGGGTCTGCAGGATGCCGGCCGGGGTGTTGATGTACCGGCCGTCCAGATCGGTGCGGACGTTCTTGAGCTGGGTGGCGGGCACGTCGTCGACGAGGTCCAGGTTGCCGGCCAGCACATCGGTGTACGCGGTGTTGCTGTCGGTGTAGACGAGCAGGGTCACGCCCTCGTTGCGTGCCGGGTCGGGGCCCGGGTACCCGTTCCACTTCTTCAGGGTCATCGCGGAGCCCTTGGTGTACGAGGCGATCCGGTACGGCCCGTTCCCGATCGGCTTGCGCAGCCAGCCTGCGTGGTCGGTGAAGAAGGCGCGCGGCAGGGGCGCGTAGGCGGCGTACCCGAGGGTGTCGGGGAAGCCGGCGAACTTCTGGTTCAGACGGACGGTGAAGGTCCGCGGCCCGGTCACCCGGAGCCCGGACAGGATGTCGGCGCTCTGCCGCCCGCTGTCGGGGTGGACCTTGTCGTAGCCGTCGATGTAGCCGAAGAAGTACGCGTTCTTCTGGTTGTTCCGCAGGCTCGCGCCGTAGTTCCAGGCGTCCACGAAGGACCGGGCGGTGACCGGCTCCCCGTTGCTGAACCGCCAGCCGTCCTTGACGGTGACGGTGAAGGTGCGCGAGTCGGGGGTGCTGATGCGCTCGGCGAGCATGTTCACGGCCCGGCCGGTGCGGGGGTCGTACTTCTTCAGGCCCCGGAAGACCATGTCCAGCACCTTGCCGCCCTGGACCTCGTTGGTGTTGGCCGGCTCCAGCGGGTTCTGCGGATCGCCCCAGGACGAGGTGAGCACTCCGGCCCCGCCGAAGCCTCCGCCACCACTGCATCCAGCCATCATCAGCGCGGCTGCGCTAGCACAGACGGCCCGCCGGACGCGCGTGGGTCCCCGCATGGGCGCCTCCTCATGGTGATCACCGGATTTATTACCCGGTCCATATCGGCTCATACGACACATACCGCATGCGCATTACCGGATTGAGGGATCTTTAGAGGGACACGTCGGCCGAATGCAGGCACCCCGCCCCGGACGCCCGTTGATCTTGTGCGGCGCACGCAACGGATCTCCGCGTAACGTTGCCGAAACGTTGGATTCGGATCAGCCGATGTACGTATTTCGACACTCGACCGTCCGCATATCGAACTTCTTGCCCGATTGGTCCAATTGGTCCGATGTGAAGCACGGATTGATTACAGCGCGCTACCCGCGTAGCTACAGTTTCCCCAAGTAGAGGCAAAGAAGGTAAAGACAAGCCCAAGTCGGCCGAGAATTTATTGACCTTGAATGAATTGCGTTGAAAAAGTCCGGCGTAGCCCGTAGGGGAGTGCCCTGCGGAGTCATCAGACCCTCCCTTGGGCCAGGAGCACCATGACCTCCCCAACTCCATCCGCGGCCACCCCGCTTGAGGTGACCGACGAGACCGTCGCGAAGTCGACCACTTCGACCGGTCCGAAGGGCAGTGAGAGCCGTTCCCCGGGCCGGCTCGCCTGGAAGCGCTTCAAGCGCGACAAGACGGGCGTCATATCCGCCTATGTCGTGATCTTCTTCTTCGTGATCGGGATCGCGGCACCCTTGATCGCGAAGCTGTACGGGAAGAACCCGTACACCACGTACACCACCCAGCATCCCGAGCTGCTCAACGCGTTCTCGTACCCTGCCGGGCCGAACGGCGGCATGAGCTCGGACTTCTGGTTCGGCATCGAGCCCCAGCTCGGCCGGGACGTCTTCACGTTCCTGCTGTACGCCATCCGCAACTCACTGGGGATCGCCACCGCCGCCACCCTGCTCACGACGCTCCTGGGCGTCGTCATCGGCGTCACGGCGGGCTATCTGGGCGGCAAGACGGACTACCTCGTCGGCCGGATCATCGACATCCTGCTGTCCTTCCCGTCCACCCTCTTCTTCATCGCCTTCATGCCTGTCGTCTTCGGCTTCTTCGTGGCCCCCGACGACAACATCCCGACCTCGCTGCGCGCCACCGCGCTGATCCTGGTCCTGTCCGCCTTCGGCTGGGCGTCCATCGCCCGACTGCTGCGCGGCCAGGTACTCGGACTTCGCGAGCGTGAGTTCGTCGAGGCCGCGAAGGTCACGGGCGCGTCTCCGATGCGCATCGTCTTCAAGGAGCTGCTGCCCAACCTCTGGACGCCGATCATCATCCAGTCCACTCTGCTCCTCCCGGCGTACGTAACCGCCGAGGCAGGTCTCGCCTTCCTTGGTGTCGGCATGATCGACCCGACCCCCGACTGGGGCGTCATGATCGGCCGTGGCGCGCAGTTCTACACCGAAGACCTCACCTTCATGCTCTTCCCCGGCATCTCCATGGTGATCTTCGTTCTCGCGTTCAACCTGCTGGGCGACTCCGTACGTGACGCACTGGACCCCAAGTCCAAGCGGTAGAAAGCAAGCTCCATCCGGCCCGGTTCGATGACGTCCGGCTGGTTCCGACCGTCCGAATTGACCTTCAATAGGCAGGCTCAGCATGTCTTTTTCTCGTAGAAACTTCCTGATCGCCACCGGTGTGGCCGCGGCCTCCACGACGGTGCTGAGCGCGTGCAGCAGCGGCGACAAGGGCTCGAACGACAACAGCGTCCCGTCGGTGAGCAAGGCCAAGACCATGAACATCCCGGTCGGCACCAAGGCCGACTCGACGGGTCCGGCTCCCGAGGTCCCGGGTGCGGTCAAGGGCGGGACGATCTACTCGCTCGACCAGTTCGACATGGACCACATGGACCCGGCCCAGATCTACGTCTCGACCGAGCAGGCCATCACCCGCCCGATCCTGCGTGGTCTGACCGGCTACAAGGTGGACGACAAGGGCGGCGCCACGCTCGTCGGTGACGTCGCCACGGACGCCGGCACCATGAAGAACGGCGGCAAGACCTGGACGTTCACCATCAAGGACGGCATCAAGTGGGAGGACGGCTCCGACCTCTCCATGGACGACGTCCGCCACACGGTGGAGCGCCTCTTCGCGTCCTTCGTGACCGAAGGCCCGCGCTACGTCCAGCAGTGGATGGTCGGCGGCGACAAGTACAAGGGCCCCTACGACGGCAAGCACCTCGACTCGCTCGAGATCTCCGGCAACACGGTCACCTTCAACCTGACCGAGCCGCGCACCGACTTCAACTACACGCTCGCCATGGCGGGCTACAGCATGGTCAACAAGAAGAAGGACACCAAGGAGAAGTACGACAAGCGGCCCTTCGCCCTTGGCCCGTACAAGATCAGTGACCGCCAGATCGGCAAGTCCCTCACCTACGTGCGCAACGACCACTGGGACCCGAAGACGGACTCGATCCGCAACGCCTACCCGGACAAGTTCATCTTCCAGTTCGGCTTCCAGCCGGTCGCGTCCACCGACCGCTACATCGCGGACCGCGGCAACGACCAGTACGCGATGTCGATCTTCAACGAGGTCGCCGCCGAGCGCGTCGCGCAGGTTCTCACCAACGCCAAGCTGAAGCAGCGCGTCCTCACCCAGGTCGACACGGTCACCTACTACTGGCCGATCAACACGACCCGGATCAAGGACGTCAAGGTCCGCCAGGCCATCAACTACGCCTGGCCGCTGCAGCAGCTGCAGACCATCCGCGGTGGCGCGGCCTCCAGCGAGATGGCGACCACCATCCTCAGCCCGGTCACGCCCGGCTACGAGAAGTTCGACCTGTACGGCAAGATCCAGAAGCCGGGCGGCGACCCCGACAAGGCCAAGGCCCTGCTGAAGGAAGCCGGCAAGGTCGGTCAGAAGCTGGTCATCGCCTACCAGCAGTCGGACAACGCGGTGAAGCAGGCCGTGGCGATCAAGCGCGCTCTGGAGGCCGCCGGCTTCCAGGTCGTCAACCAGCAGGTCGACAAGACGACCTTCTACACGCAGATCGGCAAGATCGACAACAGCTACGACCTGTTCGCGGCCGGCTGGAGCCCGGACTGGCCGAACGGCTACTCCGTGTTCTTCCCCTGCTGGGACGGCAAGAACATCGGTGACGGCCGCAGCAACTACGCGCAGCTGAACGACCCGGGCGTCAACAAGGCGATCGACGCCGCTGCGAAGATCGCGGACGTCGCGCAGGCCAACAAGGCCTGGGGCGAGGTCGACCGCCAGATCATGGAGCTCGCGCCGGTCGTCCCGGACTACCACTCCATCCGCAACTGGATGCACGGCTCCAAGGTCGGCAACGTCGTCTACGACGCCGGTAACACCTGCGTCGCGCTCTGCAAGCTGTACGCCAAGAAGTAGACGCGCTCAACCCCACGGGGGCGGCCATGACCTGGCCGCCCCTCCGGCCACCCCCTCACCCCCGGCGACGGCGCCCCGTCCGGAAAGTCACGCCCCATGCTCCGCTTCCTTGTTCGCCGAACCTTCGGCGCGCTGGTCATCCTGCTGATTATCAGCGCCGTCACCTTCTGGCTCTTCTACGCCATCCCGCGTGACCCCGCCATGATGTCGTGCGGCAAGAACTGCACGCCCGACATGCTCAAGCAGGTCCGGCACAACCTGGGCATCGACCATCCGATCCCGGTCCAGTACTGGTACTGGCTGAAGGGCATCTTCGTCGGCCGCAGCTACGGCGACTTCGGTGACTGCTCCGCCCCGTGCCTCGGCTACTCGTTCGCCAACCGCGAGCCGGTCCTCGGCACGATCATGGACCGTCTGCCGACGACCCTCTCTCTGGCCTTCGGCTCCGCCGTGGTCTTCCTCATCTTCGGTGTCGGCGCGGGCATGATCGCCGCTGTCAAGCAGGGCAAGTGGCAGGACAAGGTGGCCAGCTCGGCCTCCCTGGTCGCCTCTTCGATGCAGATCTACTTCGTGGGCTACATCGCGATGTACTTCCTCGTCGCGAAGCTCGGCGTCCTCGACAACCCGTCGTACACGCCGCTCACCGACAACCCGGCCGAGTGGGCCTCCGGCCTGCTGCTGCCGTGGCTGGTACTGGCGCTGATCTGGACCGCCAACTACACGCGTATGACCCGCTCCCAGATGGTCGAGACGCTGACCGAGGACTACGTGCGCACGGCCCGCGCCAAGGGCCTGTCCCGCCGCACGGTCTTCTTCCGGTTCGCCTGGCGCGGCGCGATGGGTCCGATCGTCACCATCTTCGGCATCGACCTCGCCACCCTCATCGGCGGCGCGATCATCACCGAGACGGTCTTCAGCCTCCAGGGCGTGGGCCAGCTCGCGCTGAAGTCCGTGGAGCAGAGCGACCTGCCCATGGTGCTCGGTGTCACCCTGCTGTCCGCCGGCGCGATCGTGGTCTTCAACATCATCGTGGACGCCGTCTACGCCTCCATCGACCCGCGGATCCGGCTCGCCTGACCTCCGCCCCATTCCCGACCCCTCGCATCACCCCCCAGGAGCGTCCCCGTGACGAGCACCGATCAGCAGCCGTTCCTCTCGATCAAGGACCTAAAGGTCCACTTCTCGACCGAGGACGGCGTCGTCAAGGCCGTCGACGGTCTCAGCTTCGACCTGGCCAAGGGTCAGACGCTCGGCATCGTGGGCGAGTCGGGCTCCGGCAAGTCGGTCACCAACCTGACCATCCTCGGCCTGCACGACCCGGCCCGTACGTCGATCGAGGGCGAGATCCTCCTCGACGGCCAGGAGCTGCTCACCGCCTCCGAGCGTGAGATGGAGCGGCTGCGCGGCAACAAGATGTCCATGATCTTCCAGGACGCGCTGGCCTCGCTGTCGCCGTACCACACGGTCGGCATCCAGATCGCCGAGACCTACCGCAAGCACACGGGCTGCAGCAAGTCCGAGGCCCGCAAGCGCGCCATCGAGATGCTGCGCCGGGTCGGAATCCCGCAGCCGGACATGCGGGTGGACGACTACCCGCACCAGTTCTCCGGCGGTATGCGCCAGCGCGCGATGATCGCCATGGCGCTTGTCTGCGACCCCGAGCTGCTGATCGCCGACGAGCCGACCACGGCCCTCGACGTGACCGTGCAGGCGCAGATCATGGACCTGCTCAAGGACCTCCAGCAGGAGTTCGGCACCGCGATCATCTTCATCACCCACGACCTGGGTGTGATCGCCGACATCGCCGACGACGTGCTGGTGATGTACGGCGGCCGGTGCGTGGAGCGCGGCACCAAGAAGGAGGTCCTGCGGGACCCGCAGCACCCCTACACGCTGGGCCTGCTGAACTCGATGCCGAGCCTGAACGGCCCGGTCGACGTGCCGCTGACGCCGATCCCGGGTGCGCCGCCGTCGCTGCTCAACCCGCCGTCCGGCTGCCGCTTCCACCCGCGCTGCGCCTTCACCGAGAAGGTCTCGGGCGGCAAGTGCTCAAGCGAGCGCCCTCTGCTGGAGATCGTGGAGGGCCGGGGTTCGGCCTGCCACCTCACCGCCGAGCAGAAGCAGGAACTCTTCGCCGACTTCGCCGCGACCCGGCAACACTGACGGACGCAGACGGGACTTCACGATCATGAGCAACACGAACCCCCTCCTGGACGTCTCCGGGCTGACGAAGCACTTCCCCATCAAGGGCGGCTTCCCGATCCGGCGGACCGTCGGCGCGGTGCAGGCCGTGGACGGGCTGGACTTCCAGGTCTCCGCGGGCGAGAGCCTGGGCCTCGTCGGCGAGTCGGGCTGCGGCAAGTCGACCACGGGCCGGCTGATCACCCGGCTCATGGAGCCGACCGCGGGCACGATCAAGTACCAGGGCCAGGACATCACGCACGCGGGCCGCAAGCGGCTGGCGCCGATCCGGTCCGAGATCCAGATGATCTTCCAGGACCCGTACGCCTCGCTGAACCCGCGGCAGACGGTCGGCAAGATCATCGCGGGTCCGATGGAGATCAACGGCATCAACCCGCCGGGCGGGCGCGAGAACCGCGTGCGCGAGCTGCTGGAGATCGTCGGTCTGAACCCCGAGCACTTCAACCGCTTCCCGCACGAGTTCTCCGGCGGTCAGCGCCAGCGCATCGGTGTCGCCCGCGCGCTGGCCCTGGAGCCGAAGCTGATCGTGGCGGACGAGCCGGTCTCCGCGCTGGACGTCTCGATCCAGGCGCAGGTCGTCAACCTGCTGCAGAAGGTGCAGCAGGAGCTGGGCATCGCGTTCGTCTTCATCGCCCACGACCTCGCGATCGTGCGGCACTTCTCGCAGCGCGTCGCGGTGATGTACCTCGGCAAGATCATGGAGATCGCCGACCGCGAGGACCTGTACGACAACCCGCGTCACCCCTACACCCGGGCGCTGCTGTCCGCGGTGCCGGAGGCGACGGTGGACGAGGAGCCGCGCGAGCGCATCCGCCTGGTCGGCGACGTGCCCTCGCCGATCAACCCGCCGTCCGGCTGCCGCTTCCGCACCCGCTGCTGGAAGGCGACGGAGAAGTGCGCGACGGAGGCTCCGCCGCTGGTCCAGGTCGAGGGCAACAAGCCCGGCCACCTCACGGCGTGCCACTACCCCGAGACGCAGGAGACCGTCCCGGCTCCGCGCCTCTCCAAGGACCCCGGGGCGGCGGTCTGACACACCCCTTTTCCGTCGGCCGCCCCCTCGCCGGAACGGACTTCACCGGCCCATTGACCCGAGCCACCTGAACGTCCGCTCCACGGGAAATGAAGGCCCGCGTCTCCCCAGACGCGGGCCTTCGCCGTACCCGGGACACCGGGCCTCAGCCGGCGACGACCTCCGCCTCGAACCCGTCCGCGTCCTCCAGATAGACGGCGTAGTGCCCGGGGCCACCGGCGTAGGGATACCGCTCGGGGAACAGCGGCCGCCAGCCGTGCGCGGCCGCCTCCTCGGCGAGGGCGTCGACGGCTTCCCTCCCCCGGGCCCGGAACGCCAGATGATTGAGCCCCGGCCGCATCCGGTCATGCCCGGCACCGGTCCGCAGCGCGGGCGACCGCTCGACCACGACATAGGTCTCCCCCAGCCGCCAGCTCCGCCCCGCGGGCCATTCCTGGTACGGCTCCCACCCGAGGGAGCCAAGCAGCCACCCCCAGGAGGCGACCGCCCGGTCCAGGTCCGGCACCCACAGCTCGATGTGATGCAGCACGCCCCAACTCCCCTTCCCCGCACGCCACATCGGCACCGGTCGCCGACGTGTGCTGTTCAGGAACGTATGGCACACTGCCGCGGTGGTGGATCATTCGTTCGCTGATCTCTCGCTCGCCGCGTTGTACGACAGCCTCAACCCCTGGGGCCCGGGCGACGATTTCTATCTGGGGCTGGTGCGGCGGGCGGGTGCTGTGCTCGATGTCGGGTGCGGGACCGGGCAGTTGCTGCGCAGGGCCCGGGCCGAGGGGCATCGGGGGCAGCTGATGGGACTGGATCCGGCCGCCGCCATGCTCGTACAGGCCCGCGCGGCCCGGCCGGACGTCGAATGGGTGCTCGGGGACACCCGGGTGCGCCGCTGGGAGGCGGAGTTCGACCTCGTCGTGATGACCGGGCACGCCTTCCAGGCGCTGGTCGGGGACGAGGAGATCCGGGGCTGTCTGCGGGCCGTGCGCGCGGCCCTGCGCCCCGGTGGGCGGTTCGTGTTCGAGACCCGCAATCCCGCCGCCCGCCCATGGGAACGGTGGACCCCCGACCGGGTGCGCGAGGTGACCACCGCCGACGGGACCGCGGTACGGATACGGCACGAGGTCCGCGACGGCGGCCCCCGTCAGGGCCGGGTGCGCTTCACGGAGACCTACGACAGCGACCGCTGGCCCGCCCCCCGCGTCAGCCACACGGTCCTGCGTTTCCTGGACACCGAGGGGCTCGACCGCTGTCTCACGACGGCGGGCCTGACGATTCTGGAACGATACGGCGACTGGAACCGCGACCCGCTGACCCCCACCACCCCCGAAATCATCACCGTCGCGGCACCCGCCTGACCTCTAGGCGAGGCGAACGGGCCCAGGGCCGGCGGCCTGCTCCGCCGAATGCCGACGCCGAGTGCGAGCCAAAAATCGTTTGCCCGCCCCCTCGGCCCGATCTAGCATCCGATCTTGCTCTGGTACGCCCAAGTAGCTTGTGACGAAAGGACGTTCACCGAATGCAGTCCCTGATCACCCCGCGCCACCGCGCTGTTCGCCTGGCGGCGACCGGCGCCGCCCTCATGACCGTGCTCGCCGGCGTCTCGGTCGCCACCGCGACCACTGCCGGCGCTGCGTCGTGCAGTGACTGGAGCCCGTCGGCCAACGGCGAGGGCGAGGGCATTCTGACCAAGTCGGTCAACAACAAGAAGGGCCCCGGCGAGGACTGCACCAGCTCCGGCTCGCTCTCCACGGGAACCATAGTCTGGCTGCGCTGCTACGCGGTCAACCAGTACGGCAACACATGGTGGTACTTCCGCACCGACGCCACGAGCACGTACGGCTGGACCTCCGAGAACAACATGAAGGTCTACATGTACGACGACAACGGCGACGGCACGTGGGAGCCGACCAGGTGTTGATTCCGCCCGGCCTCGGGTGAGTTCACGGCGGTGAGCGTCCGCACACGGGCGCCCACCGCCGTTCGCGTGTCAGCCCTCCGGCTGTCCCTCCGTCGTATCCGTCCCCCCGTCGGTCGCCGCCTCCTCCAGCGCCGCCAGCGCCGGGTCCAGCACGATGTCCTCCCCCCGTCCCTCGGTCGTCGGCTCCTCCGGGAAGTGGCACGCCGTCAGATGCCCCTCGTGGTTGCCGGAGATCCGCACCAGCGGCGGTACCTCCGTCGCGCACTTGTCCTGCGCCTTCCAGCAGCGGGTGCGGAAGCGGCAGCCGGACGGCGGGGAGATGGGCGAGGGCACGTCACCGGCGAGACGGATGCGCTCGCGCCCGCCGGTGTCCTCGTCCGTGAGGTTGACCTCCGGGACCGCGGACAGCAGGGCGTGGGTGTAGGGGTGGCGGGGCCGGGTGTAGATGGAGTCGCGGTCGCCCACCTCGATGATCTTGCCGAGGTACATCACCGCGACCCGCTGCGAGAAGTGCCGTACCACCGCGAGGTCATGGGCGATGAAGAGGAACGCGATGCCCAGGTCGTTCTGCACCTGCTGGAGCAGATTGACGACCTGCGCCTGGATGGAGACGTCCAGCGCGGAGACCGGTTCGTCGGCCACGATCAGCTTCGGCTCCAGGGCCAGCGCCCGTGCCACGCCGATGCGTTGACGCTGGCCGCCGGAGAACTCGTGCGGGAAGCGGTTGTAGTGCTCGGGGTTGAGCCCGACGATCTCCAGGAGTTCGCGCACCCGCTTCTCGCGGCCGCCCGGCGGGTTGACGCCGTTGATCTCCATCGGCCCGGAGATGATGGTGCCGACCGTCTGCCGCGGATTCAGCGACGAGTACGGGTCCTGGAAGATCATCTGGATCTCGGAGCGGATCGGCGCCAGCTGCCCCCGCGAGGCGTGGCTGATGTCCCGGCCGCGATAGGTGATGGTGCCGGCGGTCGGCTCCATGAGCCGGGTGATCAGCCGGCCCGTGGTGGACTTGCCGCAGCCCGACTCGCCGACGAGCCCGAAGCTCTCGCCGGTGTGCACGGTCAGGTCGATGCCGTCCACCGCCTGCACCTGCCCGATGGTGCGGCGGATCGGGAAGCCGCCCTTGACCGGGAAGTGCTTGGTCAGTCCCGTGACCTCCAGCAGCCGCTCCCCGTCCGTACCGGGGCCCTGCGCGCGCTGGGCCGGGAGGACCAGGTCCTCTTTCATGACAGTGTCCTCCTAGCCCAGGCGGGGCTTGATCTCCTCGATGAAGATGGTGCGCTTCTGGTCCGCGGTCAGATGGCAGGCGGACGCCCGGTCGGTGGCGAGCGGTGGGCGTTCGTCCGTGCAGCGGCCCGCTCCCGCCACCCGGTCCTGGAAGGTGCAGCGTGGATGGAAACGGCAGCCGGACGGTGGGTCGAGCAGGGAGGGCGGAGTGCCCGGGATCGGGGAAAGCCGCGCGCCGGTGTCGGAGTCCAGGCGCGGCATGGAGTTCAGCAGGCCCCAGGTGTACGGGTGTTGGGGCGAGCGCAGCACCTGTTCGGTGGTGCCCCGCTCGACCGCGCTGCCCGCGTACATCACCATGATGTCGTCGGCCATGTCGGCGATCACCCCCAAGTCGTGGGTGATGAAGATGATGCCCGATCCGAACTCCTGTTGCAGGTCCTTCAACAGGTCGAGAATCTGCGCCTGTACGGTCACATCGAGCGCGGTGGTCGGTTCGTCCGCGATGAGCAGGTCGGGATCGCAGATCAGGGCCATGGCGATCATGGCGCGCTGGCGCATGCCGCCGGAGAACTGGTGCGGATAGTCCTTGGCCCGCTGGCGGGGGTTGGGGATGCCGACCTTGCCGAGCATCTCGACGGTGCGTTCCCAGGCGTCCTTCTTGGAGGCGCCGTTGTGCTTCATGTACGGCTCGGCGATCTGCCGGCCGACGGTGTAGTAGGGGGAGAGCGCGGTGAGCGGGTCCTGGAAGATCATGGCGACCTTGTTGCCGCGCAGCTTCTCCAGTTCCGGCTCGCGGGCGGTGGTGAGTTCCTGCCCGTCCAGCAGGATCTCGCCCTCGACGGTGGTGAACATCGGGTTGTGCAGGCCGAGGACGGTCAGGTTCGTCACCGACTTGCCCGATCCTGACTCGCCGACGATGCCGAGCGTCCTGCCCCGCTCCACGTCGAAGGAGAGCCGGTCCACGGCCCGTACGACGCCGTCCTCGGTCTTGAAGCTGACGTGCAGGTCCCGCACGGACAGGAGAGGGGTGCTCATGGGTGTCTCTCCTTAGGACAGCCGCACGCGCGGGTCGATGAAGGCGTACGTGGCGTCGACGACGATGTTGAAGACCAGGATCATGGTGGCGGCGAACAGCATCACCCCGAGCAGCAGCGGCAGGTCGCTGAAGAACACGGACTGGACGGCGAGTTGGCCGAGTCCCGGCAGTCCGAAGGTGTACTCGGTGATGATGGCGCCGCCGAGCAGCGAGCCGAGGTCGATGCCGAAGATGGTGACGATCGGGATCAGCGAGCCGCGCCAGGCGTAGCGGAAGAAGACATAGCGCCGGGACATGCCCTTGGCGCGGGCGGTGCGGACGTGTTCCTCCTGGAGCTGTTCGATCATCGCGGAGCGCGCCATACGGGTGTACTGCGCGGCGAAGATCGTGGACAGCACCACCCAGGGGATGATCAGCCCGGTGAACCAGCTCAGCGGGTCGCCGGTGAAGTCGTTGTAGGCGGGTTTGTCGAACCAGTGGGTCTGGTAGACGAGGATCGCGAGGGCGAGCGGGCCGAGGAAGTAGATCTGGAGCGCGCTGATCACCATGGCACCGCCGGTGGCCGTCTTGTCGATCAGCGTGCCGCGCCGCCAGGCCGCGAGCAGTCCGGTGCCGAGGCCGACGACCAGGAAGCAGACGGCCGCGCCCAGGGTGAGCGAGACGGTGGTGGGCAGCCGGTCCATCAGGGTCGACCAGACCGGGTCGTTGGTGTGGTACGAGTATCCGAAACAGGGTGCGGGGCACGGCCCTTGGGCGAACTGGTTGCTGCCCATGACGAGGTTGTGCAGGAAGATCCAGTACTGCTCGGTGAGGGGCTTGTCCAGGCCGAGCACATGGTGGATGTTCGCGATGCTGTCCGGGTTGCAGGTCTTGCCGCACATCAGCAGCGCCGGGTCCCGGGGCACCCCGAAGAACAGCACGAACGTGACGATGCTCAGCAGAAACAGAATGACGACGGCACCGATGATCCGGCGGACGAGGAAGCGCAGCATGAGGGGGCAGCTCTCAGACGTCGGCGGTCCGGGCGGTACCGGCGCGCCCTTGGCCGGGGCGCGCCGGGTACCGGCGGATGACGGTTACTTGATGTAGAGGCGACGCGGGTCGACGCCGCCGATCACGTCGTCGTAGACGAGGCCGCCGACCTTGGAGCCGGCGATCTGGGTCTGCTTGTAGTAGGCGGTCGGGACCTCGTTGACCACCTTGGTCAGGAGGTACTTGTCGAGCTTCTCCCACTCGGCCGCGGACTTGACCGGGTCGGTGATGGTGTTGATGCGGTCGATCTCGCTGTTCACGTGCGGGTCGTTGATCTGCGAGTAGTTCGCCGCGCCGTCGGCGATCTGCCGGCCGTCGTACAGCGGGGGCAGGACCGTGGAGGCGGACGGCCAGTCGGCGCCCCAGGCGGTGTGGAAGATGTCGTAGGTGTTGTTCAGCTTGGAGACCTGGTCGTAGAAGGTCTCGGAGGGGATCTCCTGGCGCTGGACGTCGAACCCGGCCTTCTTCAGACCGGCCGCCATGGCGGTGGAGTACTGCTGGCCCTCGGGGGTGTTGATGTAGCCGAAGGTCAGCTTCATGTTGAGCTTGCCGGCCGCCTTGAGCAGGGCGTGCGCCTTGGCGGGGTCGCCCGCGGGCTTCTTCTTCTTGCCGTAGGGGTCGAAGGAGGGGTCGTAGCCGCTGACGGTCGGGCTGATCAGGCCGCCGGCGACCTCCATGGCGTCGGTGCCGCCGTAGGCGCGGACGAAGGGGGTGACCGGCAGGGCGTAGGCGATGGCCTGGCGGACCCGGATGTCCTTCATCTCGGGCTTGCTCATGTTGATGTTCATCTGGCCCACGTACGGCTGGTAGCCGGAGACCACCCGGGACTTGAGCTTGGGGTCCCGCAGCACCTCGGACAGGTTGCCCGCGTCGACCTGGTTGTTCCAGCTGATGCCGGTCCGGTCGGGGCCGCTGTCGGCGAGCAGCGCCTTGGTGGACGCCTCGTACTGCTGGTTGAAGGTGATGTTGAACCGGTCCACGTACTGGTGTCGGATCGGGTCCGTCTTCGGGTCCCAGTTCGGGTTCTTGACCAGCACCATCGACTTGCCGGACTTGAACGACTCGATCTTGTACGGGCCGCTGGTGACCGGGTTCTTGTCGTACTTCTCCTTGGTGTCGCCCTTGGCGGAGACGATGGAGTATCCGGCCATGGCCAGCGCGTACGGCAGGTCCGGGTGCGCCTTTTGGAAGTGGAAGACGATGGTCTTGTCGTCGGGCGTGGACAGGACGCTGTCGGGCAGGTGCTTGCCCTTGTAGGGGCCGTCGGGCAGCAGCTTGCGGTAGCTGGTGCCGCTGGTGTTCGCGAGCCACTGCTGGATGTAGCTCGGGCCCTGGTTGATGAACGGCGCGAAGAGCCGCTCGAAGGTCTGGCGGACGTCCTTGGCCGTGATCGGGGTGCCGTCGGCGAACTTGATGCCGTCCTTGAGCGTGTACTTCCAGGTCTTGCCGCCGTCGGTGGTGGTGCCGGAGTCGGTGGCGAGGTCGCCGACCACCTCGTGCTGCTTGCCGTCGTTGCTGGTCGCCTTGTAGCCGGTGAGGCCGCGGTGGATCAGCTGGGCGACCGTCATCTCGTCGTTGACGTAGATCTGCCCGGGGTCCAGGTGCGCGTAGCTGTCGCGCTGGAGGACCTCCATGCTGCCGCCGTTCTTGGCGCCGGGCACGGCGGCGGCGGGCCCGGTGGAGTCGGCCGCGTCGCCGAACTTGATGGAGGCCTGCTGGCGTTGCGCGTTCTGCTCGTCCTGCTTCTTGTTGTCGCCCGCGTCGCTGCCGCCCTTGCTGCAACCGGTGAGCACAAGAGCTCCGGCCGCGAGCACGGAGAGTGCGCCGTATGCGTGGCGTCCGCCCCTACTCATCACGAGGATTCCCACCCATCTGTGTGTCACCAGTGCGTTCTGTGCCCCACCGGTACGAAAAGGACTCTGGCGTGGTACGAGGTGTGCTGAAGTGCCGTGCGGTGCGAAGGAGTTGCCGACCGGGCCCGTCTCCCGTCGGCGGCTTCGGCGGTGGGGTCAGCGCGCGGTCTTGGGGTCGAACGCGTCGCGGACCGAGTCGCCGAGCAGATTGAAGGCGACGACGAAGATGATCATCGAGATGCCCGGGAAGAACATGTAGGTGATGTCGTTCTGCATCACCAGCTCGGTGGACGCCTTGGAGAACATCTGCCCCCAGTCCGGCGTCGGTTCGACGATGCCCACGCCCAGGTACGACAGACCCGCCTCGGCGGTCACGAAGTTGGGCAGCAGATACGTCGACTGCACCAGCAGCGGGGTGACGATGTTCGGCAGGATCTCCTTGCGGATGATCCGCCAGGGCGAGGCCCCGCTGACCTTGGCCGCCTCGATGAACTCCCGCTCGCGCAGGGCGAGTGCGGTGCCGCGCAGGATGCGGCCGAGGCCCATCCAGCCGAGGAACCACTGGACGAGGATGAGCGCGAGCACCCGGACATAGGTCGGTGTCTCGTCGCGCGGGCTGACGAACAGGGAGACCACGACCGGCATGCTCGCGATGAAGAACAGCTGCGCGGGGAAGGCGAGCAGGAAGTCGATGACCCGGCCGATGAAGTAGTCGGTCCTGCCGCCGAGATAGCCGGCCGCGACCCCGAGCAGGATGCCGGTGACGACGACCGCGACGGTGACGGCGACCGAGATCATCAGCGAGGTGCGGATGCCGTAGATGAGCTTGGTGAAGACGTCGTAGCCGTTGCCGGGTTCGAGCCCGAACCAGAACTGACCGCTGATGCCGCCGTTGGGCTGCACCGGCACACCGGCGCTGTCGAAGAGGTCCGGGCGTTCGTCCGCGTAGACCGTGTACGGGTTCTTGCCGTACACCTTCGAGATCAGCGGCGCGAGCAGGCCGATCAGGAAGAAGAAGCCCACCACGTAGGCCGATATCACTCCGGTGCGGTCACGCTTGAAGCGCGTCCACATCAGCCGGCCGGGGGACCGGCCCGTCAGCGCGGTCCCGCCCGTCGCCTTCGGCCCTGGTTCGCCGGAGACGACCGCGGTTCCGCCGCCCCCCATATCGATAGGACTTGTCACGGTTCGTCCGTTTCACAGGTATGAGTGTGAATGGTGTCCGGGTACTCCGAGGACGCGCGAACCCACAGGCGGACGCGCGTAGTTCAAAGACCTGGTCACACGACGGGAAGCGAAGAACCGATCCGCCTGCTGCTTACGACACCGCGCATGGGTGTTCCTCCTCACGACTGCACGCGTTCACCTACGGGAGGGGTTTTTGGCCTAGCCTCCGACACCCCTGACGGAGGCTCAGGCACCCCTTGGTGCTCGTGAGTCGACGCAACTGTCCCCACAGCGCGTGACCCATTGACCCGAGCGCTACGCGGCTAACTATCTGCCATGGGCGGAACGGCCGACCACTGCCCGTAGATCTCGATTCAGTCACAGCTGCCGCCCAGATCTTTCAAAATCTGGACAAAGCGTCTGCCCGAAGAAGGCGCGAAACGGACTTGTTACATGGGTATCGGGCAACGATCTCCGCATGTCGGACATGCACCACTGAAAAACGGGTTGCAAAAAACCCGGGTCCCCCCACCATGGGGGAACCCGGGTTCAAGTGGCCCTGGATCAGCCGTGCTTGGCGCGGCTCGCGGCGCGGGCGCGCTCACGCTGGTCGAGGTTCACCTTGCGGATGCGAACGGCCTCCGGGGTCACCTCGACGCACTCGTCGTCGCGGCAGAACTCCAGCGACTGCTCCAGCGACAGCTTGCGCGGCGGAACGATCGCCTCGAACGAGTCGGCCGACGAGGACCGCATGTTCGTGAGCTTCTTCTCCTTGGTGATGTTCACGTCCATGTCGTCGGCGCGCGAGTTCTCACCGACGATCATGCCCTCGTACACCTCGGTGCCCGGGTCCACGAAGAGCACGCCGCGCTCCTGGAGGTTCGTCATCGCGAACGCGGTGACGGAACCGGAGCGGTCGGCCACCAGCGAACCGTTGTTACGGGTCGTGAGGGTGCCGAACCAGGGCTCGTGGCCCTCGTGGATGGAGTGGCCGATGCCGGTACCGCGGGTCTGGGTCAGGAACTCGGTACGGAAACCGATCAGACCGCGCGAGGGGACCACGAACTCCATGCGCACCCAGCCGGAGCCGTGGTTCGACATGTTGTCCATGCGGCCCTTGCGGACGCCCATGAGCTGGGTGACGGCACCCATGTGCTCCTCGGGCACGTCGATCGTCATGCGCTCGACCGGCTCGTGGACCTTGCCGTCGATCTCCCGGGTGACGACCTGGGGCTTGCCGACGGTCAGCTCGTAGCCCTCGCGGCGCATCTGCTCGACCAGGATGGCCAGCGCCAGCTCACCGCGGCCCTGCACCTCCCAGGCGTCGGGGCGCTCGGTGTCCAGGACGCGCAGCGAGACGTTACCGATCAGCTCGCGGTCGAGGCGGTCCTTGACCTGGCGGGCGGTGACCTTGCGGTCCTTGACGGCCGCCTTCGCGTCGGCGCCCTTGCCGGTGCCGCCGCGGCCGACCAGCGGTGAGGTGTTGGTGCCGATGACCATGGAGATCGCCGGCTCGTCCACCGTGATCAGCGGCAGCGCGATCGGGTTCTCCGGGTCGGCCAGGGTCTCGCCGATCATGATCTCCGGGATACCGGCGACGGCGCAGATGTCACCGGGGCCGGCCACCTCGGCGGGCTTGCGGGTGAGGGCCTCGGTCATCATCAGCTCGGTGATGCGCACGTTGCTGATGGAGCCGTCGCGCTTGATCCAGGCCACGGTCTGGCCCTTGCGCAGCTCGCCCTGCTCGACGCGGAGCAGCGCGATACGGCCGAGGAAGTTGTCGGCGTCGAGGTTGGTGACATGGGCCTGGAGCGGCGCGTCGTCCTCGTACGTCGGGGCCGGGATGTGCTGCAGGATCGTGGAGAAGAACGGCTCCAGGCTGTCGCTGTCGGCCGGGACGGTGCCGTCCTCGGGCTTGGTCAGCGAGGCGACGCCGTCACGGCCGCAGGCGTAGACGATCGGGAACTCGATCTGCTCCTCGTCCGCGTCCAGGTCGAGGAAGAGGTCGTACGTCTCGTTGACGACCTCGTCGATGCGGGCGTCCGGGCGGTCCGTCTTGTTGATGCACAGGATGACGGGCAGCCGCTGCTGGAGCGCCTTGCGCAGCACGAACCGGGTCTGCGGCAGGGGGCCCTCGGAGGCGTCCACCAGCAGCACCACGCCGTCGACCATCGACAGACCGCGCTCGACCTCACCACCGAAGTCGGCGTGGCCGGGGGTGTCGATGATGTTGATGGTGATGACCTCCCCGCCGTCCTTGGGGTGGTACTTCACCGCCGTGTTCTTGGCGAGGATCGTGATGCCCTTCTCACGCTCCAGGTCGTTCGAGTCCATGACTCGGTCGTCGACCTGGTCGAGCTGGTGAGCGGCGAACGCGCCGGCCTGCTTCAGCATGCCGTCGACGATGGTGGTCTTGCCATGGTCGACGTGAGCGACGATGGCAACGTTGCGGATGTCGTGGCGCGTGGCCATAGTGCGGCGTACTCCCGAAGTGGTGAGAAGGCCCTGCTGCGTACGTCCGTGTGACGCGGGCCTGCCGGGCTTGACACGCCACGGCCTCACCCCATGGTACGTGGCCCTGGGCGGGTCGGCCTCCGCAGGGCCTCTCGGCCCCCTCAGCCCTGGGACGGACTCGCCGAAACCCTGGCCCCCTTCTTCAGGAATCCCATGTCCTCGTACACCGGTGTCTGGAAGCCGAACGCCCCCGCGTTGACCAGGTCCTTCCGCGCCCCCACCAGCTGCGGGCGCTGGTAGAGCGGGATCGATCCGGCGGCGGCCCAGATGCGGCTGTCGGCCTGCCGGATCAGGGACTTCGCCTCGTCCTCGTCCAGCGTCGTCGCCGCCTGTTCGAAGAGCTGGTCGACCTGGTCGGTGCCGATCCGGGTGTAGTTCTGCTCGACGTTCACCGAGCCGTCCGCGCCGGGCAGCGGCTTGGCGTAGATCGGCCGGGCGTCGGTCGCGGGGAAGGCGGAGGACGGCCAGGAGTACAGCGCGAGATCGAAGTCACCCGCGGCGATGTGGTCCTTGAAGTAGCTCTCGTCGGACACCTTGGTGATCGTCGTGACGATCCCGAGCCGGTCCAGCATCGCGGAGATCCGGGTGGCGACGGTGTTCAGCGTGTCCGAGCCCGGCCCGGACGGCAGCACGAAACGCAGGGTGAGCGCCTTGCCGTCCTTGGCGAGCGGACCGGTCCTGGCCCCGGCCGGCGCCGCCGTGCCCTTGGGCGCGTAGGCGCCCGCCGCTCCCCCGTGCCGGCCCTCCTCCGCGAGGTGCTTGCCACCGGCGTCGCCCTTGTTGTCCTCGCCGACGACGTACTCGCCGTCGTGGCCGCCGTCCGACTTCTCCTCCTGCTTGTCCTGGCCGCTCTCGGGCCCGGCCGCCTTCTGCCCCTTCTTCTCCTCCTTGACCGGTCCGCCGGCCACCCACCCGGCGTCCGCGAGCAGCGCCTGCGCCGCCTTGGTGTCCTGCGCGCCGAGCGCCCCGCTGTCGTCGGCGTACGCGGGCTGCCCGGACAGCGCGAGATGGCTGCCCACCGGTACGGCGGGCAGGCCCAGCGGGGTGAGCACCAGGCGGGCGATCTCCTTGCGGTCCAGGGCGCGCGCGACGGCCCGGCGGACCCGCTCGTCGGTGAGCGGTCCGGAGGCGCCGTTGAGGGCGAGCTGGGTGTAGGCGGGCTCCAGGGACTTGCGGACGCCGTAGGCCTTCAGGGCCGTCTGCTGGTCGAGGTACTCGCTGATCGCCTTGGCCAGCTCGGTGCGGCCCGCCTTGACGTCGGCGGAGTCGAGCCCGTGGGCGCGCGCCCAGGAGCGCAGCGTCGAAAGGGACGTCCGGCCACCGCCCTGGAGCGGGGAGGAGCCGCCCTTGCCGGTAGCGGCGAGCCCGATCCGCTCGGCGTCGGCCGGGTCGAGGTCGGCGAGGTCCGCGGTGCCGTCGGCGAGCGCGCCGACCCGCTTGTCGTGGGGCACGGTGTGCAGCACGATCTGGTTCAGCTTGGCCGGCCTGCCCCACCAGCGGGGGTTGCGGGTGAGGACGATGTCCTGGGCGATGGTGTCGACCTTGTCCACCTTGAAGGGGCCCGCGCTGATGGCCAGCTTGCGGCGGGCGCCGTCGTTGAAGGCGTCCGGGGTGCCCATGACGTCCTTCGGGTACAGCGGCGAGAACAGCGACTTCCAGTCGGCGTAGGGGCGGGAGAAGGTGACCCGGACCTGGAGGTCGTTGGCGCCGCGCTCGATCTTCTCGATGCGGTCGTACCCGGCGTTGCGCGCGGTCCAGTAGGCGCTGTCCTTGCCGGACAGGGCCCGCCACTGGGCGACGAAGTCGGCGGCGCCGATCTCCCGGCCGTCGCTCCACACCGCCTGCTGGTTCAGCTTGTACAGCACCACCTGGCGCGGCTCGGTCTCGATGACCTTGGCGGACTCCAGGTAGGCGGGGTTGACGACCGGGCGGCCGGTGGCGTCCATCCGGAACATGGCGGGCAGCGTGGCCTGGGCGACGCGGGTGGTCCCGGTGTCGGCGTCCGCCTGGTAGGTGTTCAGCGTCTCCGGGAGGTCGTCCACGGCCCATTTCAGGGTGCCGCCGTCGGCCACCTGACTGCGGGCGACCAGATCGATGTCCTGCGCGGCGAGGGGCTTGGCCACGTCGTCGTCCGAGCCGCAACCCGTGAGCAGCGCTGCCGCGAGAGCGCCCGTGGTGAGGAAGGCGGCCGAGCGCAGGACCGCGCGCAGGCCGACGCCGTGCTGGGACATCTCTGCTACCTCCGGGAAGCCGCGAGCGATATGATCACGTTTGGCGGTATTTGGAGCTGATCAGATCTATGCGGCTACTGAAGAGGAAAGGATCCGCCGACCACGAGCGACACGGCGGCGACGGCCGGCAAGCCCACCCGTGCGGCGCAAACACACCGGGACGAGCGCCCGTACGCCTGTCCAATCGATGCAGATGCCTTCACAGCACCAGGTGTGACGCGCGACACTCTCAGGCGCATGAGCAAAGCCGCCCAAGGCCCGCAGCATCCGCGGAAGTGAGGGCACATCATGTCCGTGCACGACGACCTGACCATGGTCCAGCGCAGCCTCGACGAGCTGCGGCGGTCGCTGGGCCGGCTGGAACGGCAGCTCGGCGGCGGCCTGGAGATGCGCCGGGCCCGGCTGGACGCCGACCATCTGCGCGAGAGCGTGGCGCTGCTGCGCGAGGCGGCCGCCACCAAGGGCTCGGCCACCCGGCCCGACCTCGTCACCATCTCCGACACGCCGTACGACATCAGCCTGTGGACGGACTCGGACGACGAGGGCCTGGGCGCCCGTGACCGGCACGCCCCCTGATACGCCCCTGTTCCCCGAGCCGAGCGGAGTGCTGTCTTGGCCACTGGTACGGAACATCGACCCGACGGCGGCGGCGTGCGTGCCCCCGGGCGCGCCGCGATCGCCGCCGCACACTTACGGACCGACCGCTGGTGGCTGGCGCCCGCCGGCACGGCGGCCGGTCTGCTGGCCTTCGTCGTCTACTCGACCTGGCGGGCCTTCGCGAACGCCGACTACTACGCGTCGCCGTACGTCTCGCCGTTCTACTCACCCTGCCTGGCGCACAACTGCCAGTCCATGCGCGGCGGTCCCAACGCGGACCTCTTCGGGAGCTGGTGGGGCATCTCCCCCGCCGTCATCATCCTGGTCTTCCCGCTGGGCTTCCGGCTGACCTGCTACTACTACCGCAAGGCGTACTACCGCGGCTTCTGGGCCTCCCCGCCCGCCTGCGCGGTCGCCGAACCGCACCGGACGTACTCGGGCGAGACCCGCTTCCCGCTGATCCTCCAGAACCTCCACCGCTACTTCTTCTACGCCGCCCTGCTCGTCGCGGGCGTGCTGACCTACGACACCGCCCTGACCTTCCGCGACGAGCACCACCGGTGGGGCCACATGGGCCTGGGCACCCTGGTCTTCCTGGCCAACATCGCGCTGATCTGGGCGTACACCCTCTCCTGCCACTCCTGCCGGCACATCGTCGGCGGCCAGCTCAAGCACTTCTCCCGGCACCCGGTGCGCTACCGGGCCTGGCGCTTCGTGGGGCGGCTCAACGCCCGGCACATGCAGCTGGCGTGGGCGTCGCTGCTCGGCGTGGCGGTCGCCGACCTCTACGTCTATCTGCTCGCGTCCGGTGTCTTCGACGATCCGAGGTTCTTCTGATGCCCGTGGTGGACCGCCAGGAGTGGGACGTCGTCGTGGTCGGGGCCGGGGGCGCCGGGCTGCGGGCCGCGATCGAGGCGCGTGAGCGGGGCGCCCGTACGGCGGTGATCTGCAAGTCCCTGTTCGGCAAGGCGCACACGGTGATGGCCGAGGGCGGCATCGCGGCGGCGATGGCCAACGCCAACGAGCACGACACCTGGCAGACGCACTTCCGCGACACCCTGCGCGGCGGCAAGTTCCTCAACCAGTGGCGGATGGCCGAGCTGCACGCCCAGGAGGCGCCGCGGCGGGTGTGGGAACTGGAGACCTGGGGCGCGCTGTTCGACCGCACGAAGGACGGCCGGATCTCCCAGCGCAACTTCGGCGGCCATGAGTACCCGCGCCTCGCCCATGTCGGCGACCGCACCGGCCTCGAACTGATCCGCACCCTCCAGCAGCGGATCGTCGCCCTGCAGCAGGAGGACCACGCCAGGACCGGGGACCACGAGTCCGACCTGAAGATCTTCCAGGAGTGCACCGTCACCCGGGTGCTGAAGGACGGCTCACGCGTCTCGGGAGTCTTCGCGTACGACCGCGAGACCGGCCGCTTCTTCGTCCTGCGGGCCCCCGCCGTGGTCCTCGCGACCGGCGGCATCGGCAAGTCCTTCAAGGTGACGTCCAACTCCTGGGAGTACACCGGCGACGGCCACGCGCTGGCCCTGCTCGCCGGGGCGCCGCTGCTGAACATGGAGTTCGTGCAGTTCCACCCGACGGGCATGGTCTGGCCGCCGTCGGTCAAGGGCATCCTCGTCACCGAGTCGGTGCGCGGCGACGGCGGGGTGCTGCGCAACTCCGAGGGCAGGCGGTTCATGTTCGACTACGTGCCGGACGTGTTCAAGGAGAAGTACGCCGAGTCGGAGCAGGAGGCCGACGGCTGGTACGACGATCCCGAGCACCACCGCCGCCCGCCCGAACTGCTCCCCCGCGACGAGGTCGCCCGCGCCATCAACGCCGAGGTGAAGGCGGGCCGCGGCTCCCCGCACGGCGGCGTCTTCCTGGACGTCTCCACCCGGATGCCGGCGGAGGTGATCCGGCGCCGGCTGCCTTCCATGTACCACCAGTTCAAGGAGCTGGCGGACGTCGACATCACGGCCGAGCCGATGGAGGTCGGGCCGACCTGCCACTACGTGATGGGCGGTGTCGCCGTCGACTCCGACACGGCGGCGGCCCGCGGGGTGCCGGGGCTGTACGCGGCCGGCGAGGTGGCGGGCGGCATGCACGGCTCCAACCGGCTCGGCGGCAACTCCCTCTCCGATCTGCTGGTGTTCGGGCGGCGCGCGGGATGGCACGCGGCCGAGTACGCGCGCTCCCTCGCACGGGAGCGGCCACCCGTGGACGACGACCAGATCGACGCGGCCTCGGCGGAGGCGCTGCGTCCGTTCGCCCTCGGGGCGGAACGCGGGGCGACCGGGGCTGCGGAGGCGGCCGGGGTGGTCGAGGCGGGCGGGGCTGTCGAGGCGGGCGGGCCTGTCGAGGCGGGTGGTGGCGGCCCGGAGAACCCGTACACCCTGCACCAGGAACTCCAGCAGACCATGAACGACCTGGTCGGCATCATCCGCCGCGCGGGCGAGATGGAGCAGGCCCTGACCAGGCTCGCGGAGCTGCGCGAGCGCGCGGGCCGGGCGGGCGTCGAGGGGCACCGGCAGTTCAATCCCGGCTGGCATCTCGCCCTGGACCTGCGGAACATGCTGCTGGTCAGCGAGTGCGTGGCACGGGCGGCGCGGGAGCGCACGGAGTCACGCGGCGGCCATACGCGGGAGGACTGCCCGGCGATGGAACGGGCGTGGCGCAACGTCAACCTGCTCTGCACACTGACCGATTCGGCCACCGGCCGGATCCGCCTGACCCGCGAGACCACGCCTCCCATCCGCCCCGATCTGCTCGACCTGTTCGACAAGGAGGAGTTGGCCAAGTACCTCACCGACGAGGAGCTGGAAGGGGGGCTGTCCGCATGAGCGGCTACGAGGCCCGCTTCAGGGTGTGGCGGGGCGACGAACAGGACGGCGAGCTGCGGGACTTCACGGTCGAGGTCAACGAGGGCGAGGTGGTTCTCGACATCGTCCACCGGCTCCAGGCGACCCAGGCCCCGGATCTCGCGGTGCGCTGGAACTGCAAGGCGGGCAAGTGCGGTTCGTGCTCGGCGGAGATCAACGGCCGCCCCCGGCTGATGTGCATGACCCGGATGTCGGTCTTCGACCGCGCGGAGACCGTCACGATCACCCCGCTGCGCGCCTTCCCGGTGATCCGCGACCTGGTGACGGACGTGAGCTTCAACTACGAGAAGGCGCGCGGGATCCCGGCGTTCGTACCGCCGCCGGAACTGGCGCCCGGCGAGTACCGGATGTTCCAGGAGGACGTGGACCGCTCGCAGGAGTTCCGCAAGTGCATCGAGTGCTTCCTGTGCCAGGACACCTGCCATGCGGTGCGCGACCACGAGGAGAACAAACGGGCGTTCGCGGGCCCGCGCTTTCTGATGCGGGTCGCGGAACTGGACATGCATCCGCTGGACGCGGCCGAGCGGTCCGGCCTCGACCGCAAGCGCACCGCGCAGGAGGAACACGGCCTCGGCTACTGCAACATCACCAAGTGCTGCACCGAGGTCTGCCCGGAGGGCATCCGGATCACGGACAACGCCCTGATCCCGCTGAAGGAACGGGCCGTCGACCGCAAGTACGACCCACTGGTGTGGCTGGGCGCGAAGATCGCGCGACGGCGTTCCCCCTGACCGTCGCCCCTCACTCCACCCACCCCTCGCGGTAGGCCCGCCAGTCCGCGTCCGTCGCGGCGAAGTCCACGTACAGGGCGACGCCGAAGCGGGCGCGGCGGGCGTCGGTACGGGACAGTCCGAGGCGTACGCCCCGTACCGCGGCCGGGACGATCTCCCCGCGGGCCCAGTGCCCGAACCGGTTCTCGTGGTAGAAGGGCAGGCCCATCAGGAGCTGGGTGGACCCGGGGGTCACCTCCAGGGCGAGGCTGGTCTGCTGGGCCACGTAACCGCCGTACAGGCTCGGCAGCGGCTGCATGGTGTCGTACGACATCACGGCGATCTGGTCCACCCGGCGGGCCACCTGCCCGAAGTACGCCTGCGACCACCACTTGGGGTGTCCGGTGGTCGCGCCCCAGAAAGAGTGGAAGCCCGGCAGGGGGTCGATCTGGTGGGCGGCGACGGAGAGCAGCGCGTGATGGGCGCGGGTGAGGGTGTGCAGGTCGTCGAGGAGGGTCAGGTAGTCGCGGTCGCCGGAGTGCAGGGGCTCCAGGTCGAAGTGGGCGCCCTGGAAGCCGGCGGCGAGGATCCGCCGGGTGGAGGCGAGGATCGCGGAGCGGGTCGCCGGGCGCTCCAGGTGCAGCCCCTTGGGCCCCTCGCTCGCGACCACGTCTCCCAGCCAGGCCTGCACCCGGACATCGGGCAGTTCCCGGTGCAGGGCGCCGATCAGCCAGCGCGCCTTGGGGTAGTCCGCGTCGGGCAACGTCCCGTCGTCCTCCAGCGGCCCGGAGTGCACGTACAGATCCCTGACCCCGGTCCCCCGCAACCGGCCCGCCAGTTCCCGCACATCCGCCTCGCTCTTCCGCCCGTCCACCCAGGCGTGCCCGAGCCAGAGCGCGTCCTGGTCACGGGTGCGGGTGCCGGGGGCGGGCTCACCGGAATAGTTGACGCGGAGGGCGCCTTCGGCGGTGAGGAGCGCGAGAACGAGGAGGAGAAGGACCAGGGAGAGGGCGGCGAGGGCGCGGCGTAGGGGACGACGGGGGTGGTGGGAGGGGGCGCCGGGGCGGGGGGTGGGGATGGGGGTCGGGCCGGAGGTGGAGGCCGGGCCGGAGGAAGGGGCCGGGCCGGAAGTGGAGGCCGGGCCGGAAGTGGAGGCCGGGCCGGAAGTGGAGGCCGGGCCGGTTTCAGGCGCGGGATCGCTTCCGGGCGCCGGATCGCTTACGGACGTCGGATCGCTTACGGACGTCGGGTCGGTTTCCGGCTCGGGGGCTGTGCCCTTTTCGGGGGTGGTCGCCGCTGTCGGGGTCGGTTCGGTGCCCGCGGGCTCCGGCCCCGGATCCGTCCCCGGCCCCTTCCCCGGCCCGGTTTCCGCGTCCATTCCGTCCCCCTGTCCGCCTGGTCCCCCACCCGTATCCGCCCCGCTCGCGGTGCGGCCTACTCCCCCATACGCTCCGAAATGTGACGTCCTCCCTGTTCCGGGGCCGCCCCCGGCGTGCCAAGGCGCACATACGGGTGCGGGTGACGCATGCCGTGCTGGGTGCCCTGGTGGGGGCCGGGTGGCTGATGTTGCCGTTGATGACGGTGGCCACGCGTCGTACGGTTCCCGCCGCCTCCCCCGGAACGCTGGCCGACGCGGCGGCGCCGGGGCAGGGCGGCACCACCTCCGCGGCGGACTACGTGCTCCCGCTCATCGCCGTGGCCGCGGCGGCGGTACTGGCGGCCTACGGCTACCTGCGCCGCGTCCGCCGCACCCGGACTCGTACGACACCGGGGACGACCCTGCCGGGACGTCCGGCACCCCCCACGGTCGCCGACGCCGAACGCCAGGCCCGGATCGCGCTGGTGCTGGCCGACGACTGCGTACGGACGAGCCGCGAGGAACTGGGCTTCGTACGGGAGAGATTCGGGGTGGGGAAGGGCGGGGTGGGTTCGAGGGGTGAGGCCGGGGGGTGGGCCCGGGAGGAGTGGGAGGCGAAGGCCGAGGCAGGGCCGCAAACGGAGGACGGGACGCGGACCGGAGCGATACCGGCGACGGGGACGGCGGCGGCCGACACGGGTGCCGTGTCCGGAGCGGAGGCGGCACACGGGGGGTTCGAGGGCGAGGCAGCCGCAGAGGCAAAGGCGGGGACGCCCGAGGCACGATCCGAGGCGGGGACCGACGCCGACCGGCGGACTCGGCGGGAATCCGAGACGGAGGCGGACGCGCGGGCGGCGGCCGGAGCGGGGGCGGGTGCCGGAGCGGGAGCGGCGGCGGCACCCCGGGCAGAGCCGACCGGGGGCGCCCACGGGCACCCCCCGCAGGAGACCGGGGCCCAGCTTCGGGCCACCGCCGAGATCGAGGCGGAATCGGCGACCGCGGCCTTCGTCCATGCCCTGCGCGGCGCCGAAGCCGAGTTGGTGGCGGCGTTCGCGATATGGCGGAGGTACGAACAGGGGTTGCCCGGAGAAGCGGCGGCGCGGCGGCAGGCGCTGGTCGGGGTGGTCGGGCGGTGCGCGGAGGCGGGGCGGCGGCTGGACGCGGAGGCCGCGGCACTGGACCAGATACGCGGACTGGAGGGACCGGGCGCCGGCGCGGCACTGGACGTGGCGGAGGGCAGGTTCCGGGTGCTGGCGGCACGGACGGTGGCCGCCCACGCGACCCTGGCGGCGTCCCGGGAGCGGTACGCGCCCTCGGCCACCGACCCCGTCACCGGCTCGGTCGAACAGGCCAAGGACCGGCTGCTGTTCGCCACCGCCCACCTCAACGCGGCCCGCAGGTCGATCGACGCCGCCGACGGCGACGGCACGGCCCGGAACCTGCGCGCCGCCGAGGGCGCCGTGGCCCAGGCCGAGATCCTGGTGACCGGCGTCGAACGGCTCGCCGCCCGGCTGCGGGAGGCCGCCGCGCTGGTACCGGCCGCCCTGACCGGCGCGGAGGCCGAGCTGGCGGCGGCCCGGCACGGACGTTCCCGCACCTCCCTGGCCACCGGCGAGCTGAACGCCCGGCTGGCCCACGCGGACGGCGTACTGGCCGCCGTACGGGAGGAGTTGACCGGCGCCCTCCCGTACGACCCGCTGGACGCCCTGCGCCGGATCACCCGTGCCGTGGACCGCCTGGACGTGGGCCGCTCGGGCGTCCTGGACACGGCGGCGCTCCTCGTCGCCCGCACCTCGCTGGACTCGGCCGACGACTTCGTCACGGTGCACCGCGGCGCCGTCGGCCCGGAGGCCCGCGCCCTGCTGTCGGAGGCGGCACGGGCGCTGACCACCGGCGCCACCGGCACCCGTACCGCCTTCGAGGCCGACACCGCCGCCCGCGAGGCCCGCGGCCTCGCCGAACGCGATGTCCGCGCCCACGGCACCCCCTACCCCGACACCACCACGACCGGCCTCCCCGGCGCGGTCCTCGGCGGCATCCTCCTCGCCGAAGACCCCGACGGCGGACCCCCGGCCGCGTTCGGGGGGCCGGGGACACGGGGGCGAAGACATATGCGCACGCCTGGGTGACGCCAGGTGGCGGAGTGCCGGGAGACGGTCGGAGACGGTCCGCCCGGCCGACCGAGGCGGGTGGGTGGGTGGCAGGTGGTTGGGTGGAGGAGCCGTCAGAACAGGCTGAGCAGGGCCTCCGCCGGGTCGGTGAGGACCGCCTCCGCACCCGGCAGCGGCAGTTCGAACCACACCGTCTTCCCCCGGGGCGTCCGCCGCGACCCCCACGCCGCGCTGAGCAACTGCACCAGCTGCAGCCCCCGCCCGCCCTCGTCCGTGTCCCGGGCCCGCCGACGCCGGGGCTGCACGAGCCCGCCGTCCCACACCTCGCACACCAGGGTCCGGTCCAGCAGCAGCCGTAGCCTGATCTCCCCCTCGCCGTACCGCAGCGCGTTCGTCACCAGCTCACTGACCAGCAACTCCGTCGTGTCGACCAGCGCCTCAAGGCCCCAGTCCAGCAACTGCGTACGGGCATGCTCCCGCGCCCGCCCCACGCTCCGCGGCTCCCGCGGCAGCGTCCAGTCGCCGACGGAGTCCGCCGGCAGCCCCTGCACCCGGGCCATCAGCAGCGCGATGTCGTCCTCGCCATGATGCGTGTCGAGGGTGTTGAGGACGTGGTCGCAGACATCCTCCAGCGGCCGCGCCGGATCGGTGAGCGCGCCGACGAGCGCGTGCAGCCCCTCGTCCAGCGGATGGTCCCGGGACTCCACCAGGCCGTCCGTGTACAGCGCGAGCAACGCGCCCTCGGGCAGCTCGACCTCCACCTCCTCGAAGGGCTCGCCCCCCACCCCGAGCGGCATCCCGGGCGGCACGTCCAGCATCAGCGCGGGCTCACCCGGTTCGACCAGCACCGGCGGCAGATGGCCCGCGTTGGCGAACGTACATCGCCGGGTCACCGAGTCGTACACGGCGTACACACACGTCGCGAGGTACACCTCCGACAGATCCGCGTCCCTGGGCTGGCGCGCCGTACGCGTCGCCTGCTGCACACCCCCCGGCGTGCCGAGCCCCCGCGCGATCTCGTCCAACGCGGAGAGCACCTCGGCGGGTTCGAGATCGAGCAGCGCCAACGTCCGTACAGCCGTCCGCAGTTCGCCCATCGCGACGGCCGCCCGCAGCCCGCGCCCCATCACATCGCCCACCACCAACGCCGTACGGTGGCCGGGCAGTTCGATGACGTCGAACCAGTCGCCGCCGACCTCGGTCGCCGCGTTGCCGGGCAGATAGCGGCAGGCGATGTCCAGGCCGGACGCCTCCGGGTCGCCCGGCGGCAGCAGCGAGCGCTGGAGGATCAACGCCCGCTCGTGCTCCCGGCGGTACAGCCGCGCGTTGTCCATGCAGACCGCGGCGCGCGCGGCCAGTTCCACCGCGAGGTCCCGGTCCCGCTCCCCGAACGGCTCGCTGCCCTTGGTCCGCGCGAACCGTACGAGCCCCACCACCGTGTCGTGCGCGACCATCGGCACCGCGAGCGTGGACTGCACCAGGCTCCCCTCCTCGGCCGGCACCGCCCGCGGCCGCGCGGTGCGCAGGGCGTCCGCACAGGGGGAGTTGAAGGGGAAGTGGTGTACGGCGCCGACCTTGACGGTCTCGGTGACCCGGCCCACGGGGGCGTCCGCGACCGCGCTGGCGATGGCGACCCGGCGCAACTCCGCACTGCCGTCGGCCATCCCGGGCGGAGTCTCGTCGCCGGTCAGCAGCCCCTGGTAGAGGTCGACGGTCGCGAGGTCGCAGAAGCCGGGGACGACGACGTCGAGGAGTTCACGCGCCGTGGTCTCCAGATCGAGCGAGTTGCCGATGCGCGCCCCGGCCTCGTTGAGCAGCGCCAGATTGCGCCGGGCCGCGGCGGCCTCGCGGGCGGCGGCGCGGCGGGAGGTGACATCGGTGGCGAGCCAGGCCACGCCGATCGGCCGGCCGCTGCCGCTGTGCACGCGGTAGAGGTTGACCGACCAGTGCCGGCGCTCCTCGGACCCCGGGACATGACCGGTGACATGCATGTCGGTGATGGGGTCGCCGCTCTCCAGCACCCGCCGCAGCGTCGCCGAGACCCGCTCGGCCTCGCCGCGCGGCAGATAGTCGAACACGCCCTTGCCCCGGTGGTCGTCCGGGCTGCCGCCGAAGACATTGGCGAACCGCTGGTTGACGCGCCGTACCCGCAGGTCGAAGTCGAGCAGCAGGAAACCGAAGGGGGATTGTCCGAATATCGCCTGGGACGCGGCGAGATCGGTCTCGATCCTGCGCAGGGTGCGGACGTCCACGACGATGCAGACGGCGGCCTTCTCGCCCTCCGCGGTCCGGGTCGGCATCACATAGACCTCGGCCAGACCGTCCGCGCCGCGCCCGCCCTCCGGCGGATCCGGCAGCCGGAAGGGCACGACCCCGGTCCACTCACGCCCGTCGAGTATCTCCGCCATCTTGCGCTGGCCCTGTTCCCGCAGGTCGGGGTCGATGAACGCCTCGATGGGATCCATCCCGACGGCGCGCGCGGCCGGAATGCCGAACAGCTGCTCGGCGCGCAGGCTCCACTGGTCCACCAGGCCGCCGGGGCCGATGGAGAAAGAGGCCACCTTTATGTAGTCGTACATGGAGCCGGGCGGACTGCTCTGCCACAGGGCGCCACCGGTCGCCGCCGCACCCGCGGCGGTCTGGTCCCTCGCGCCGTCCGACGGGTCCTCGGACTCCGTGGCCTTCGCTGGTATCTCGCTCACGCGAACCGTCCCCTCCAGCTCACCGCGCCCGGCACCGGTCACCGGGGGCGGCTGCCCGCAGTATCCAGTACTACGGCGCCGCGCGACACGGTGTTCACGATCACAGCTCGGTCCAGACGTTTTTCGGACCGCTCCGCGACAACACTTCCACTCTTCTAACCAGGGAACACGGCCTCGAACCACACACTCCGCACCCGTCCGCGAGCCGGGGTCACACGGTGGACCGTACGGCGGTCGATGTACACCCTCTCCGCCCCCTCGGGCGCCCCTGCCTCACCCCGGGCACCCCCGCGCCACCCCGATGCGCCCCCGGCACCGTCATCCCGGTACGGCCAGCTCGAACCAGACGGTCTTTCCGCTCGCGCCGGGCCGGGTGCCCCAGCGGCGTGAGGACCCCGCGAGCAGCTGGAGTCCGCGCCCGCTCTCGTCCTCGGGCCGGGCGACCCGCTCCCGCGGCGGATCGGGGAGCGGGTCGGACACCTCCACCAACAGGGAGTCGTCGGCGCCGACCGGCCGTACGAGCCGTACGCCGATGGGGCCGGTGGCGTAGCGCAGCGAGTTGGTGACCAGTTCGCTCACCAGCAGCGCGGCGAGGTCGGCGACGCAGTCGAGGTCCCAGCCGTGCAACTGGCCGCGGACCGCGGTCCGGGCGCTGCGCACGGCGCCCGGTTCCGCGGGAAAGGTCCACTCGGCGCAGTCGCCATCGGTGTCGATCACGCCGATCACTTCCCAGGCCGCGAGCCGTCCGGTTTCGTGGGGTTAATGGGCCCATACCCGATAAGTGATGGCCAATACCGCCCGGACCGTCGGGGTGTGGGTCGAACGGCCTACCCGGGCCGTGACGGCGGGGCCGGACAGCAGCATCGGACAGCGGCATCGGGCGGCGACATCGGCGACGGCACCGGGCGGGCCGCGTACGGAGGACAGGCGCCGTACGACTTCCGACCGCGCGACCTGCCCACCGCGCGATTGCCGACCGTACGGCTGCGACAGGGAACCGCCGGACAGCCGACCGCCAGACATCCGGCCGTAACGCAGCCGGTCGTAAGTCACCCGCGTCAGCCGACCGGCACGCGGCCTTCAGGGAACGCGGATCGCAGTGCCCGCCTCAGCGCGCGCCCGTCCCCATCCGCTCCCCGACCTCCCGTACCGCCGGCACATCCTGCTCCAGCCATGGCACGTCCCACAGTTGCGCCGGGGTCAGCCAGCGCAGCTCGTCGTGGTCCTGGAGGGCGCGGGGCGCGGGTGAGCCGGGGCGCAGCCGGACGGTCCACACCCACAGGACGTACGGATCCCGCAGGGGCCACTGGCCGGGTACGCGCTCCACCGTCTCGGCGTCGACGCCGAGTTCCTCGCGCAGTTCGCGCACCAGGGCGTCCTCGGGCCGCTCCCCGCGCTCGACCTTGCCACCGGGCAGCTCCCAGCGTCCGGCCAGGTCGGCGGGCGCGCTACGGCGTGCGGCGAGCAGGCGGCCGCCGTCGAGCAGGGCGGCGCCGACCACCACGGTCCGTCCCGTCATGGGTGTCATGGGCGTCGTGGGCGTCATGGAGCGGAGCCTACGGGAGGCTCCGAACGGGGCCGGTCAGCCGCGGCCGCCGTCTCCGTTCTGCCCGAGACGCTCGACCACGTAGAGCCGCTTGTTCCCCGGATCCTCGAAGCTGTCGGCGATCTTCTGCGCCTCGGCCTGGGTCGCGTACCGGCCGACACGGTACTGATTGCCGTTGTCGTCCTGCCGTATGACGATCCAGGGCAGGGAAGCCGTGCCCTCACTCATGGTCCGCTCCGCCCCCATCGCGCCCTTCACCCTTTCCGGCATCACGGGACCCCCATCCCGTCCCGGGCCCTTGCCGGGCCCCGCCCAAGGAAACCGCAATACGCATATGCCCGAGCGTACGCCCAACCTTCACTCAGCGAATACGCCTTTTCACAAAGAGGTACGCAACCCGGCAGACCGGCGGGGGCGCACAAGAACGAATGCGCCCTGGGCGAGACAACCGGAAGCATTCCACCGGAACCGACGCCCACCTGCGAAAACACCCGGATCACGGCATCGGTTAAGCAACCCTGGGACCCCCACCCCCGGCGCATCCGCCTCCCGCGCGAGCCCGCGATGTGCGCTAGGTCACTCCGCGACCGACGGGTGATGTACGACCCTCACCGCACCGGCAGGTGATACGCCACCCGGTACCGGTCCGCCGGAATGACCACGTCCGCGGTCTCCACGGGGCGCCCGGAGGCGTAGTACGTGCGCTGGACGACCAGGACGACATGGCCGGGGACGCCCCCGAGCAGATGCAGTTCCTCGGCGAGGCCGGGGCGCGCGCCGACCTCCTCGGTGACGTTGTCCACGATCACGTCGATGGCCCGCATGCGCTCGACCACGCCCATCCCGCCCAGCGGCCCCTCCTCGGGCAGCATCACCGGGGTGCGGCCGGTGACGGCGAGGGGCTCCCAGGAGGTGGAGAGCATCATCGGCTCACCGGCCTCACGGAACAGGTACTTGGTGCGCATGACCCGCTCGCCGATCTCGATCCCGAGCCGCTCGGCGATCGCGGCACCGGCCTCGGCCTGCCGGCTGCTGGACTCCCAGGTGCCGCGCACCGCGGCGTCGGCCTGCTCCTGCCGGAAGGGGGTGGCGCCGCCGCTGGGGCGGTAGCCGGAGCGGGACACCCGGCGCGGCACGGGCCGTTCGCGCACATACGTGCCCGAGCCGGAGCGGCCCTCGACCAGACCCTCGGCCATCAGGACCTTGCGGGCCTCCAGGGCGACGGTGTCCGAGACGCCGTACTCCTCGCGGATGCGGGCCTGCGAGGGGAGCCGGGTGTGGGGCGGCAGTGAACCGTCGACGATCTTCTTGCGGAGATCACCCGCGACGCGCAGGTACGCCGGCTGCTCACCGAAAGTCACTGGCCGCTCCCATCAGGTTGTACAGACAGCAACAGCGTGGCAACCGTGGGTTGAGCCGTGCAAGCAAAGGCCAGAGAATCACTCGAAGTGATGACATCTGGCCGGGCAAGCCCCCACCCAGCACTTTCTCCCCCGCTCGCGCCCCCCTTCACACCTGCCGAGCGCCCCGGACAACTCCGGCCGCCCGAACGGCAGTCCAGGAACACCGGTACCGTGCCTCTTACGACTTGTCGCAGGTAAGCGGGACACAGGGGGCGGAATTGAAGGTGGAGAACCGGGTCGACGGCACCGTCGTACGCACGGTGAACGGACTCACCGCGCGGTGGGGCGCCACCGCGCGGGGCGGCACGGCGTTCTCCGCCGCCGGGGTCTGGCCGTTGCTGGCCCTCCTCGCGGACGGCGCGGCGGGCCCCGCCCGGCAGGAACTGGCCGACGCGCTGGGCGTGCCCGCGGATCAAGCGGCCGCCACCGCACGGGAGTTGCTCGCGACCCTGGACTCGGTGCCGGGCCTGGACGCGGCCCTCGGCCTGTGGACTCAAGAGGAACTGCTGCTGCGCGAGGAGTGGTTGGCCAAGCTGCCGACGGCCTCGCACGGCTCGTTCGGGGACGATCTCGTCACCGCGCAGGAGCGGCTCGACCGTTGGGCCGCCGAGCGCACCGGCGGGCTGGTGGAGCGGATGCCGGTGACGCTGAACCGGCAGACGCGGATGGTGCTGGCGGGCGCGCTCGCCCTGCACACCACCTGGCGCCAGCCCTTCACCGAGCAGCCGCTCACCCCGGCGGCGGGCCCCTGGCAGGGCCGCACCCTGCGCGGCCTGCACCGGCGGAGCGTGCGCCCGGACCGGGTCGGTGTGGCCGGCACCCCGGACGGCTTCGTCACCGCGCTGACGGTCCCCGGGGACAACGGCATCGACGTCCATCTCGTCCTCGGCGAGGAGCGCATGACGCCGGGCCAGGTCATCGCCGCGGGCGTGGCCGTGGTGGAACGCGCGCTCCCTCTCACGCCGGGCGGCGCCCTGCCGTACGGCGAGGTCGGCCCCGGACTGCGGGTGACACGGGAACAGTCCGTCACCCCGGAGCCGACGTCCCTGGACGTGCGGACGGTGGCGTACGAGGTCCGCGCGGACCACGATCTGCTCGCCCACCCCGACCTCTTCGGCCTGCGCTCCGCGACCGACCCCCGCTTCGGCCACTTCCCCAGCGTCAGCGCCCACCCCCTGGCCGTCTCGGAGGCCCGCCAGTCGTCCGTGACCCGCTTCGGCGCCCTCGGCTTCCGCGCGGCCACGGTGACGGCGATGGCCGCGGCACCCGGCGGTGCCCCGCCCCAGCCCCGCTACGAGACCACCGTCATCCACACCACCTTCGACCGCCCCTTCGCCTTCCTCGCCGCCGACCGCGACTCCCGCCTGACCCTGATGTCCGGCTGGATCACCGACCCCGCCCCCTACCCGGCCCCGGGGTACGCGGGCAGCGCGGGCCGCCCGGGGGCGTGACACCCATAGGGGCCGGACTCCCGTGAAGCCCGGCCCTTTCCGTTCCTCATTGGCGTGCGTCGGCCCCCGACCGCTGTTCACAGGTGCCCTGCGGACTGGTCGGGCACCTCAGGGCAGAGAAATCCATGGCACACCAGCGGAACCTGCAACGAGACTGCACGGGTGAGCAACGCCTACTCCCACCCCTACCCCTGCCCGTGCTGCGGGCACCGCGTGCTGGGCGCGACGCCCGGCTCGTACGAGATCTGCCCCATATGTTTCTGGGAGGACGACGGAATCCAATTCCGCTGGGCGGCCATGGCAGGCGGGGCGAACAAGGTCTCCCTGATCGAGGCCCAGCGCAACTACCAGGACTTCGGCGCCTGCGACGAGCACGGTCGGCGGTTCGTCCGCCCACCGACCGAGGACGAACCGCTCGACCCCGCCTGGCGTCCCATCGATCTGGCGCGGGACTCCTTCGAAGACTGGGCGGCCGACGACTGTGCCCCGTGGCCCGACGACCGTTCGGTGCTCTGCTGGTGGCTCCCCACTTTCTGGCGCCGGGACCACTCCGCGTCATGACCTCCCACATCGAGATACTCGTCCAGCAACTCGCCGGCGACAACATCTTCGTCGCCCCCACCTGGATCGACCGTACCGACCTGTACCCGAAGCGGTAGTCGACGCCGCGCCTCGACATCTGCGGGACCCTGACTCGTGCTGTCAGCGAGCATGTGGGAGTACGCAAGCCGGCACGCGACAACGTGCTCACCCTCATACCCCTCCCCTGGAAGGCACGGGATGGTCTCGTGCCTTCTGGTGCCGTTGGGAGCCTACGGTCACATACAGCAAATCATCAGATATGGCGAGTATTTGACGGCTCGCGACACAGGACTGTCAGTGGCGCCCTCCATGCTGGAGGGCGAGCCGAGGCCAGGAAGGGAGACACCACGTGGGTGGAACTGACACGGCACGGGGCATGGGGTTCCAGACGGCATGCGCCATCCTGCAGCTGATCCGTACCCCGGACCAGTATCCGGAGGCGGAGACCTTCCGGGTGGAGGGCGCTGACGAGGCCATCGACTTCGAGGTGAGGGACGCGCGGGGACGACCACTGCTGCTCGCCCAGGCGAAGACCCGGGTGGAACCGCGCGCCTGGTCGGGGCCGGAGCTGCTGCGGCTCGCCCGCCGCTGGGCCGAGGCCGACCCCGACGGCACGGCAGTGCTGCGGTTCCTCTCCGACGGACCTGTACAGGCATCGGGGCAGGCCGTGCGGGACGCGGCGGAACGCGCCCGCACCCTCCCCGATCCCGAGCAATGGCTGGCTGCGTGCGAAGGCCTGGGCACCTCGATCGCACTCACCGCCGAGGACCACGCGCTGATGCACAGGCTGGAGATCAACACCCGTATCGGTCCGTGGAAACAGATCCTCGATGAAGCCAGAGTCGAACTGCTGCGGCTCGCCCCCACCGCCGTGGCGTCGGCCGAGATCGACGCCACCATCGACGCGTTGTTCGTGAAGATGTTCCAGTGGTCGGGGGAGCGGCGGATCGACCGGCGTACGATCCGGCTGGACGAGCTTCCGGGACTCCTGCGCGGGCGCCACACCACCTCCGGGAACGGGGCAAACGTTCCCCCGGGGCCCCGCCGCACCCTGTTCCGGGGTGTCCCCTCAGCCACCGGTCTGCGCGGGCGGACCGAAGAACTGGACGCATTGGGGAGGCTGTTCGACCGGGAGCCCGGCATCGAGACGACACGGGTCGTGGTGTCCGGGCTGGGCGGCATCGGCAAGTCGAGCGTCGCCCGCCTGTACGCCCACCGGAACCGGGAGGCGTACGACTTCGCCTGGTGGATCCCGTCCGACAGCAGGGAGGAAGTGATATCCGCGTACCGGCAGTTGGTGGCCGAGGAACAGCAGGAGGTCGAGCCCGCCACCGAGGCGGAGATCGTCGAGCGTGTCGGCCGTCGCCTCGGGCACCTGGGCGCCAGGCTCCTGCTGGTCTACGACAATGTCGCGAACCCCGAACAGCTCCAGGGGCTGCTGCCCGCCGAAGGTGCCCATGTGCTGGTCACCACCCGTGACTCGGCCTGGGCCGCGGCGGAAGGCGGGCTGATCGTGGGACGGATGGCCACGGAGGAGGCCACCCGTTGGGCAGCGGACCGGCTGCCGCGGCTGTCCGAGCCCGAAGTGTCCGCACTGGTCGACGCGGTCGAACGTATCCCGCTCGGGATCGCCCAGGCCACCGGCTATATCGCCGCGACCGAATGCCCGGTGGAGGTCTACCTGGCGGAGCTCTCGGAGTGCCGGGCCCGCCTGCTCGACAACCCCGGTTTCGTCCCCTTCGACTACCTCGCGGGAGTAACGCTGACGGCGGCGGTGACCCTCAGCGTGGGACGGGTGCTGTCGCATGCTCTGCGCTCGCCCGAAGGGTCCGAACCACAGCTCGCCGCCGAAATGCTCGGCCGCTGCGCCCTGCTCGCCCCGGACTTCATCCCGCTGCACCTCGCGGCACTCGACATGCCGACCGGTTCTGCCGTGTACGGCGCTGTGGCGGAGCTGCGCAGATTCTCCCTGGTCGCTCCCCAGGACGGCATGCTGGCGATCCACCGGATCGTCCAGGCGGTCGTCCGGGCCCTGATGGACGGCGAGGCCGTCGAGTCGATGTACGGACGTTTCCAGTACGAGCTGGTGACACGACTGGTCGCCTGTCAGAAGCAGAACCAGTGGGCCGAGGCCGCGACGCTGGTCGAACACGCGGTGCATGTGGCGCACCATGTGCGCGAGGGCGGCCACGTGGACGGCAGTACCGTCGCGTTGCTGGCCAACACCGCGGGAGCGGTCGCCAATGTGCACAGTGACCTGGCACGCAGTGAGGGTCTGTTGCGCGAGGCGTTGGCCGTCGTGGACGAATTCGAGGGCGCAGGGATGGACGACGCCGTGTACCGGAGAGCGGCGACGACCACCACGCTGGCCCAATGCCTGCAGAACCAGCAGAGGTTCGACGAGGCGGCAGAGGCGGCACAGACCGCCTGGGCCCTACTGGAGGGCCTGGAGACGCTCGATCCCGAGCAGATGGAGCACCTCCTTCTGGCCCACGTCACCGACATGCGCGCGGCCGTGGCGACGGACCGCTTCGCCGACGTGGCCCGCGCCGCCCTGAGGCTGGAGGCGGTACTGGGGCGCGAGGACGTGGCCACACCGGTCGAGTTGAAGGTCCGGCTGGAGCAGGCGCAGATGCTCGTATGGACCAAGAACTGGGACACCGCGGCGATGGTGATCGACGTGGCCAGGGGGCTCATCGGCCCCGCCGACGAGCCGAACGCGGAGCTGCTGTTCCTGGACGCCATGGTGAAGGCGTCCACCGGACGCCTGGAGGAGGCTCTGGCCATCACCGCGGTCATCCCGGAGCCCGAGGAACGCGCGGCTGTGACGATCACGCGTCATCACGCGGACCAGATGGTGGACGCGGCCCACGCCGTGATGGCTGGCAGCCTCCGGCGGCACACGGAGGGGACGCCCACCGACGTGTGGATTCTGAACGCCGCCGAATCCCTGCTCGAACGTGCCGAGGCCCTGCTCGAAGCGCACACCGAAGCAGGACCGGATGTGCTGGCCCACGTTCGGCAACGGTTCGCGGTACTGGCCTGGACCCGGCACACGCTCGGGCACCCCGGCGGTGACCTGGAGCAATCACGCATACTCATGCGCGAGAGCCTGGAATTGTTCGAAGCGATCGGGCAGGACCAGGTGCCGCTCGCGGTCACCGCACGCGAGTTCCTGAAGAGAGGCGGGCTGGAGGAGGACGACGGCCCCGTGGAAGGGGCGGCCGTGGAGGGGCCTCTTCGCTCCGTCCCCGGCCCGTCCGGGGGCACGGGGACGCACCTGATCTCCGCGTTCCCCTGGCGGAACGTCCTGGTCTGGGTCCGGGCGGCACCGCCGGACGCGCGATCGCTGTACGCCCTGCTCGGAGCCACCTCCTACCACCTCGGTGAACGGACGGCCCCCTCACCCGTCTTCGTCGCCCTGGCATGCACCGCCGCGGCGCGCACCCTGGGCCTGACGCTCCGCATGATCCCCACCACGCTCAAGGTGGCCTTCGACGGCGTTCCGCTCGATCTCCCGGATCAGGCGGCCGAACCGACGCTCACGCCCACCGGCGAGATCCGCGGACACATCACCCTCTGGTGCGAGGAGGCCGGACGCCTGGTGGACCCGGCTCTGATGATTGCCCAGGGCCGGTTCCCCGCGGGCGCAGAGGAGCGGGAGGCCTTCCTCGCACCCGCGGTCTTCCCCGCACCCGATGTGGACTCCCTGTTCGCCTTCCGTCCGACCACTGCCCGCGGGCGACACCTGCTCGTGTACGACTTCCGCCCGGACTGGGGGGAGGACCTCGCCAAGGTCCTCCCCCACCTGGACAGGACGACGGTGGCGACCTTCGCCCAACAGATCGCCTCAACGGCGGCCCTCGCCACGACCACCGCCTGAGCAACTGGCGGTCCAGGCCGTTCCCGCAGGACACCGGTCCGCCGCTCACGACACCCGATCGTCCAGCACACTGACGCCGAAGGGGCCGGACTCGACAGAGCCCGGCCCCTTCTGACGTACACGCTGCACTCACTGCCCAGCGCGAAGCACGCACGTGACCTGACGTTGAAGCGGAATGTCTGCTACAGAGCTCCCACCTGCGAAAACGCCGTTTCTCGGTGCCCATCCCAGCACCATCCCGGCACGGCAGCTCGTCACCCCCCGTCTACACAGCGGGCTCGAACGCTGTCTGCATGACAGCACGGCACCGGTCCCACGCCTCCGGCACCAGGTGTAATGGTGACGTCGGGTATTGGAATCGTCCGAATGCCTGGGGTCCGGAGCCGTGGTGCATCTCCGGACCGGCATCAGCCGCCGCGTGTGGGCTTCGATCAGACTTGTTCGAAGTGGAACGCCTTGATGAAGCAGTCACGGGGCTGGGCGACTGCGAAGAGGATGCATTCCACGAGCGAGTGCGAGGTGAGGGCGTCCTTGGACCCGCGTGGGGTGGTTTCCCACTCCTCTGATAGCGGGTCGGCGTTGTCGAAGTCGGGTGGGTAGAGCGATATCACCCGAACCCCTTGGGGTCGCAGACGCTTGGAGAGGATCTCGGTGAACCCTGCCTGAGCGCTCTTGGCTGTGTAGAAGGCGTCGTGGGCGTCCGAGCGGTGATGGCCCGTTGTTCCACAGGTGGAGACCATCGTCACGACATCCGCCTTGTCGGAGTTGAGCAGGAGAGGGAGGAAGTTCTTCACGGTCAGGACGGTGCCAGTGGCACCGGAGGTGATGGTGTCGATGACATCGGTGTCCGTTGCGGAGAGTAGGTCCGGCCCTTCGAGCCAGCGGGTTCCGTTGTTGATGAGCAGGTCGACACGGTCTGTGAGCCGCGCGATGGCGGAGGCGAAGTCGCGGATTGAGGTGGCGTCTGTCAGGTCACAGGCGAAGGCGTGCACGCGGTGATGGCCGCAGCCGCGAATTTCGTCGCGGACACGTTCGGCGGCATCGAGACTGCGAGCGGAGAGGAAGACCTCGGCTCCGAGGTCCGCGAACCGGATCGCCAGGGTCCGCCCGAAGTCGCGGCCGGCGGCTGTGATGACGACGCGGTGGTTGTCGAATCTCATGGTGTCGCTCCGGGTTTGTGGATCGGCTGTTGCAGAGGTGCGTCGGCCGACTTCGGCGGCATAGTTGGCCCAATCGCCGGCGGAGAGCCGTTGCCAGGCGACAGCGACATCGGTGTGGATGCCCAGGGTGCGGGCGAGGATCGCGGCGGGGGATCTCGGTGGCGAACTGGAAGAGTGCGGTGCTGCGGGCCTGGTGGCGAGCGGAATGGACGGTCAGCGCCTTCGGCAGCTTCAGCGCGTCGCGGTAGGCGACGAACCGGGCGTTGATCTCCGCCGGCTTGACTCGGCCGGTCCACCTGGTCACCCCCGCCACGGTCTTGCCCTACAGGGTCTCGCCGGGGATCGACAGGTACGCCTCCTGGAGTTGCCTCAATACGGGGTGGTCCACGGGGAACTCGGTGTCGTCGATCGCGGCCAGGGCGCGAACACCGATCGAGGTGTTCGTGGCGAAGGCCGCGGCCATGCTCTTCGCCTGGTCCAGGGTGACGGTGGCAGTGCGATGTTCGGCTTGCTGCCGAAGCAGGGCCATGGTCACACCGGGCAGTACAGGTGCGTCAGGCCACACGACGGTGCCCTCTCGGTCGACGAAGGCCACGTTCCAAGTACCGCCTTCGGAGACGAATCCGTCGCGGCCGACGAACAGGGCATCGTCGAAGTCCGCTCGCTGGGCAGCGCCCCGGGTGCGCAGGGCACCGAAGAGGCCGATGTGCTTCACCTGGGGCAGGTCACGCTCGTACACCAGGCTCTGGGCGCGCAACGGGGCCGGAGGCAGGGCGCCGGCGCCGCGCACGGACACGAGAACGTGCGGCTCGTTGGCCTCGGCCGGGTGGCCCATCTCGATCTTCGGGTCGTAGACCGTGACGCGCACAACACACGGCAGGGTCTGTCCTTTCAGGGCCTGGCGGACGAACTCGCGCACTCGGTCGGTGTTCAGGGCCGCGCGCCACACGATCTTGCAGTCCCGCGCGAGGCGTTCCAGATGCAGTGTCAGGCCGCGAATGCTGCCGTCGGAGTCGACGCGCATGGACGTGAAGTGCCCGACGTTCGTGAGCGCCAGGGGGAGCAGGTCGTCCACGGAGACAGGTTTCCCATCGAGAGTCACCATGGCGCTCAGCATGTCAGGACCATCTGCTCCGGCGGCACCCCAATCCATGTTACTGACGGGTCAACGTCATCTGAACGTCATTCCCAAGCCCTTGCAGCCGGGTGTTCGCTGGTTGCCACGCAAACACGTCGAGTGATCGACGCCGCGCGAAGCACGGGTGCCGCGTGCCGCTCTCCCGTGCATCCCGCACCTGGGAGGACCTCAACGAGCCCCGCCCCAGGCGTCACCCCAGCAGCTGGCGAACTCAAGTGACCTGCTGAGAAGAGGATTTGTGTCATGCGTCTGCCGCGGACTTCCCGTCGGGATGCATGCCCGCGCGTTGCCCCGAGCGGACGGGGCGGTACCGGTGCGCCGCCGAACCGGCAGCGCGATCGGGCGCTGGCCGCGGCCGAGACGGTGGCGCTCGTGCTGGACACGGACTCACCGCTGCCGGAGAACGCCGGCGACGTGGAGGAACTCGCTCGGCGCCTTCGTGATCACATCAGTCAACTCGGGCTGTCGTTCTCCCGGGAGCATCCACTCTGCGCGGCGCGCAGCAGCTCGCTTCGGCAGCGGTCCCCGATGGATACCTGCCTGGCCGAGTGCATCTGGTCAAGCCGGCCGAGGCCACTCAGGCGCTCGTGGCGACCGTACAAGCTCACGGCGTGGTCCCCGCGAAGCCGATGCGGAGACGGCGTTGGTGGAGACCGCAGCTCAACGTGATGCGCGGCTCGGTCTTCGCTATCGCCTTCGCTCTCTTGGTTCTGGCCGTGTCGGTACCCCGGGCATGACCGCCACCGGGGCAGTTCTGATCGCGGTGCTTCTCGACCCGATGGCGTGGCTGATTATCCGCGGTGGCCGAGCATCCGGCCGCGACGCTTCCCGGGACGAGGACTCCGCACCGGGACAGAACGGCCCTTCCTCGCGCAGGTGACCAACGAGTCCTTACTCATCTACCGTTCCCAGCCGCTGCGGCGGCCCCGGTGCCATCCCCGGATTCGCGGGGTCTACGGAGATCCACACGATGACTCGCCTTCCGCTTGTCGAGCAGTACGGCCTGATCGGCGACATGCAGACCAGCGCCCACGTATGCGACGACGGCTCGATCGACTGGCTGTGCCTGCCCCGATTCGACTCGTCGGCCCTGCTCGGCACCCAGAAACACGGATCCTGGCAGATCGCCCCCGCCCCGCCCGCCCGCCGGCCGATCCGACGCCGGAGCGGTCTCTGAGCGCCGGTACCGCGGTGACTCGCTCGTCCTCGAATCGCTGTGGCGTACGCCGACCGGGTCGGTGCGGGTGCTCGACTTCATGCCGCCGCGCGAGGGGGCACCGCAGGTGATCCAGACCGTCGAGGGCGTGGCCGGCGAGGTGGCGATGGTCTCGGCTCTGTGTCCGCGGCTCGGCTACGGCAGCGTCAGCCCGTGGATCCACGAGGTCGGGGGCCGCATGGTCGCGGAGGTCGGCGCGGACGCGCTGAGGCGCGACATCTGTGTCCAGCAAGTGGAGAAGGACGGTGTCATCGTCAGTGCCTTCACCCTCGCCGCCGGGCAGAGTGTGGCGTTCATGCTCAGTCGGTGCCCCTCCCACACAGTCACCCTCGGACGTTCCCGACCCCGAGGCCGCGCTCAGCGAGACGCTCGCCTTCTGGCAGGACTGGACGCAGGAAGGGACCTACGACGGGCCCTACCTCGAACCCGTGGTCCGTTTCTCGATCACGCTGAAAGCCATGACCTACGGGCCGAGCGGCGGGATCGTCGCGGCGCCGACCACGTCGCTGCCCGAGGAGATCGGCGGTGGGCGGAACTGGGACTACCGCTTCACCTGGCTGCGCGACGCCTCCACTACCCTGGCCGCGCTGCTGGGGACCGGCTACCGGCAAGGGACTCAGGCATGACGTATTGGTAACGCGGGCTATCGGAATCTGCGGAATGGCGACGAGCAATGGGCCGCGATGGCCACGGGACCATGGTTACTGTAGTTACGCTACGTCGACTCGACTTACCCAGGGTGTTGCTGAAATTCCGTGACACTGAGCGTGAGTTTGTCCGAATCCGGGCAGTTGGCTTGAACGTGTTGATTGCTTCTGTGGCCCTTGTGGCCTGCGAAAGGGGCGCTAAGAGCCCGTAACGCGATCTTGTTAATGTGGGCTGGTTGGACATTACCGGTGTGACGATTCGGCTGTTCGTGATGGTGTGTACTCGACCGTGGGTCGTGGACGATGAGTTGTGTGCGTTGAACGAGCCGTTGTTGCCGCCGTGGCCGGAGCGGTCTCCGGGGCCTCGGCCGGTATCGGACCGGCTCTGCCTGCAGGGCATCCTGTTCGTCCTCTATAACGACATGGCGTGGCAACTCCTGCCGCTGGAGCTGGGCTTCGGCTCGGGTCAGACATGCCGGCGCCGACTGGACCGGTGGCAGAAGGCAGGAGCTTTCGACCGGCTGCACCGGTCCTGCTCGCCGAGCTGAACACGGCCGACGAGCTCGACTGGTCGCGGGCCTGCGTGAATGTCACTGTCCGAAATCCAGCACGGGGGCTGTCATCCCATCCCAGCACCATCCCAGCACGGGAAAAACAAAGGGCCCGACCCCAAAGAGCCGGACCCCCCTCTGATCTGCATGTTTGCCAGATCAGCGACGTGATGCGTCACCCGCTACACGTTGAACCTGAACTCCACCACATCCCCGTCCTGCATCACATAGTCCTTCCCCTCCATGCGCGCCTTGCCCTTGGCGCGGGCCTCCGCCACGGAACCCGTGGCGAGGAGGTCGGTGAAGGAGATGACCTCGGCCTTGATGAAGCCCTTCTGGAAGTCGGTGTGGATGACACCGGCGGCCTCGGGGGCGGTCGCGCCCTTCTTGATGGTCCAGGCGCGGGATTCCTTGGGGCCGGCCGTGAGGTAGGTCTGCAGGCCGAGGGTGTTGAAGCCGACGCGGGCCAGGGTGGCGAGGCCGGGCTCCTCCTGGCCGACGGACTGGAGGAGTTCGAGGGCCTCGTCCTCGTCCAGCTCGGCGAGGTCGGCCTCCAGCTTGGCGTTCAGGAAGATCGCCTCGGCGGGGGCGACCAGCGCGCGCTGCTCGTTCTTGAAGTCCTCGTCCGTCAGCTCGTCCTCGTCCACGTTGAAGACGTAGAGGAACGGCTTGGCGGTCAGCAGGTGCAGGTCGTGCAGCAGCTCGGCCCGCTCGGTGCCCTGGAGGATGCCGTGCGCGAAGAGCGTGTCGCCCTTCTCCAGGATCTCCTTGGCCTCCTCGACCGCCTTCACCTTCGGCGCGACGTCCTTCTTGATCCGGGACTCCTTCTGGAGCCGCGGCAGGACCTTCTCGATGGTCTGGAGGTCGGCGAGGATCAGCTCGGTGTTGATGGTCTCGATGTCGTCCTTGGGCGAGACCTTGCCGTCGACATGGACGACGTTCTCGTCCTTGAAGGCGCGGATGACCTGGCAGATCGCGTCCGACTCGCGAATGTTCGCGAGGAACTTGTTGCCCAGGCCCTCGCCCTCGGACGCGCCGCGCACGATGCCGGCGATGTCCACGAAGTCGACCGTGGCCGGAAGGATGCGCTCCGAGCCGAAGATCGAGGCCAGCTGGGCCAGCCGGCCGTCGGGGACCCCGACCACGCCGACGTTGGGCTCGATCGTGGCGAACGGGTAGTTGGCCGCCAGCACGTCGTTCTTGGTCAGGGCGTTGAACAGGGTCGACTTGCCGACGTTGGGCAGGCCGACGATTCCGATCGTGAGCGACACGTTGCGACTTCCCGTGGATGAGAGGGCCAGGAGCTGGGGCTGCCAGGCCCTCGGAGGACACTGGCCGATCCACCAGTCTACGGCGTTCCGCGCGCCCTCCTCCCGGGAGCGCCACCCACCCGGCCAAGGTCCGCCCATCGGCGTGTCTGGGAGCCGATCGGGCACATAAGCAGACCTAAGTTGGTCCAATGGAGCAGCACAGAACGCGACCCCCGAACGACGGACGGCGACGCGGCCACCCGCCCGACGCCCATCTGCCGCCGCAGGCCCGGCGCCGCCCGCCCGGCCCGGAGGCGGGGCGCGGCGCGGGGCAGTCACGGCCGGCCCGGACGGTACCGGGTCCGAGACTGCCCGGCCCCCGGCTCACCGGGCTCGGCGGCGGGCTGTTCTGCATCGCCGCGATGTTCTTCCTGGGCTGCCTCGACCAGCTGCTCTTCGACGGCTCGCTGCCGGTGTACGGCGTGCTGTTCCTGCCCGTGTGCGTGCTGACCGCCCTGTGGGTGCGTCCCGGGGACGTGCTGACCGCGCCGGTCGCCGTGCCCATCGCCTTCGCGACCGGGCTGTTCGTGGTCGCCGACGGGCGTGAGGGGGTGCTCAGCCGCCTGATGGGCCTGGTGACCGGTCTGGCCACCCAGGCCGGCTGGCTGTACGGGGGGACGCTGGCCGCCGGGGTGATCGTGCTCGTACGGCGGGTGCGGTGGGTACGGTCGCGGCGGCGCCCGCACTGAGCGTTCGAAGGAGAGGGAGAGGGAGAGGGGAAGAGGGAGGGAAGGGGGAGGGGGCTGTTCCTCGCTCGCCGTCGGCCATAACCATCAGCGGCCCCCTATCGGCCCGTGCCTCCCCCGGCTCCCGCCCCGCCCCTATGACCGCTGTCTACGACCGCTGCGCCGCCCGCATCGCCGCCCCCACGATCCCCGCGTTGTTCTGGAGCTGCGCCGGGACGATGTCGGCCTTGATGCCCTTGATGTGGTGCAGGAACTTGTCGGCCTTGCGGCTGACTCCGCCGCCGATGATGAACAGCTCGGGTGAGAAGAGCATCTCCACGTGAGCCAGGTACTTCTGGACGCGGCGCGCCCACTGCTCCCAGCTCAGGTCGTGGTCCTCCTTGGCCTTGCTGGACGCCTTGCGCTCGGCGTCATGGCCGCCGAGCTCCAGGTGGCCCAGTTCGGTGTTGGGGACCAGGACGCCGTCCGCGAAGAGGGCGCTGCCGATGCCGGTGCCGAAGGTGAGCAGGATGACGGTGCCCCCGCGGCCGCGGCCCGCGCCGAACTGCATCTCGGCGACGCCCGCCGCGTCCGCGTCGTTGACCACCGTCACCGGCAGGCCGCCCAGTCTGCCGCCGAACAGGGCACGCGCGTCGGTGTCGATCCAGCTCTTGTCGACATTGGCCGCCGTACGGACCGTCGCGCCGCCGGTGACCACTCCGGGGAAGGTCAGGCCCACCGGGCCGGTCCAGCCGAAGTGGTCGATCACCTGCTTCACCCCGTCGGCCACGCCGTCGGGCGTCGCCGGGTGGGGGGTGAGCACCTTGCAGCGCTCCTGGGCGAGGTCGCCCCTGTCGAGGTCCACAGGGGCGCCCTTGATCCCGGATCCGCCGATGTCCACGCCGAAGATCTGCATGGCTCCACGTTACGACGGGCCACTGACAGTCACGCCCGGGAGGTCTCGGTCACTCCTCGGAAGCGCCCGATCCGCCGCGCTCGGCCACCATGTTCGCCGCCTCCTCGCGCAGATCGCGGCGGAGCTCCTTGGGCAGCGAGAAGGTGATGGACTCCTCGGCGGTCTTGACGATCTCCACGTCTGCGTAGCCGCGCTCGGCGAGCCACTCCAGGACCTGCTCGACCAGGACGTCCGGGACGGAGGCGCCGGAGGTGACGCCGACGGTGCTCACGCCCTCCAGCCAGGCCTCGTCGATCTCGTCGGCGAAGTCCACCAGGTACGCCTCGCGGGCACCGGCGAGCTTGGCGACCTCGACCAGGCGCTTGGAGTTGGAGGAGTTGCGCGAGCCGACGACGATCACCAGGTCGGAGTCGGCGCCCATCTGCTTCACGGCGACCTGGCGGTTCTGCGTGGCGTAGCAGATGTCGTCGCTGGGCGGGGAGATCAGGCCGGGGAACTTGGTCTTCAGGGCGTCGACGGTCTCCATGGTCTCGTCCACGGAGAGGGTGGTCTGCGAGAGCCAGACGACCTTCGACGGGTCGCGGACCTCGACGTCGGCGACGTCCTCGGGGCCGTCGACCAGCTGGATGTGGTCGGGGGCCTCGCCGGAGGTGCCGATGACCTCCTCGTGGCCCTCGTGGCCGATCAGCAGGATGTCGTAGTCCTCGTTCGCGTACCGGACGGCTTCCTTGTGGACCTTGGTGACCAGGGGGCAGGTCGCGTCGATGGTGGCGAGGCGGCCCCGCTCGGCCTCCTCGTGGACGACGGGGGCCACACCGTGGGCGGAGAACATGACGATGTTGCCCTCGGGCACCTCCTCCGTGCGCTCGACGAAGATGGCGCCCTTCTTCTCCAGGGTCTGCACGACGTACTTGTTGTGGACGATCTCGTGCCGGACGTAGATCGGGGCGCCGTACTGTTCCAAGGCCTTCTCGACGGCGATCACGGCGCGGTCCACACCGGCGCAGTAGCCTCGGGGGGCGGCGAGCAGGACACGGCGGCGAGGCGAAGCGGTCATGGGTCCATCGTAGGGGGCGTACGGGCGCGCCGGGATCAGCCGTCCGCGCCCGGCCGGACCTCCTTGTCGGTGGCGGCCATTACGCTCGGCGCATGGCTTTGAAGACGACCCCCGAGGCACCCCTGCCGGTCGGTGAGGTCTCCCGGCTGATCGGGGGCTGGATCGACCGGCTGGGCGCGGTGTGGGTCGAGGGACAGATCACCCAGCTGTCGCGGCGGCCGGGCGCCGGCGTCGTGTTCCTGACGCTGCGCGACCCGTCGTACGACATCTCGGTCAGCGTGACCTGCTTCCGGCAGGTGTTCGACGAGGTGGCGGACGTCGTCGGCGAGGGCGCCCGCGTCCTGGTGCTGGCCAAGCCGGAGTGGTACGCGCCCAGGGGGCAACTCTCCCTGCGCGCGGCCGAGATAAGGCCGGTCGGGGTCGGTGAGCTGCTGGCCCGGCTCGAACAGCTGAAGAAGTCGCTCGCGGCGGAGGGGCTGTTCGCGGCGGCGCGCAAGAAGCCGCTGCCGTTCCTGCCGCAGTTGATCGGCCTGGTCTGCGGCCGTGCCTCCGCGGCCGAGCGTGATGTGCTGGAGAACGCCCGGCATCGCTGGCCCGCGGTCCGCTTCGAGGTGCGCAACGTGCCCGTGCAGGGGGTGCACGCCGTCCCGCAGGTCGTGCGGGCGGTCGAGGAGCTGGACGCGATCGAGGGCGTGGACGTCATCATCGTCGCCCGCGGCGGCGGCAGCGTGGAGGATCTGCTGCCGTTCTCCGACGAGCAGCTGGTGCGGACGGTGGCGGGCTGCCGTACCCCGGTGGTGTCCGCGATCGGGCACGAACCGGACAGCCCGCTGCTCGACCTGGTCGCCGATCTGCGCGCCTCCACCCCGACCGACGCGGCCAAGAAGGTCGTACCGGACGTGGGCGAGGAGCTGGAGCGGGTGCGGATGCTCCAGGGGCGTGCCCGGCGCTGTGCGCACGCGCTGATCGAGCGCGAGGAGCGGGGGCTGGCGCACGCGCTGGCCCGGCCCGCGATGGAGGATCCGCACCGGATGCTCGACGAGCGCGCGGACCATGTGGCCTCCCTGGTCGGGCGGAGCCGGCGCACCGTCGGCCATCTGCTGGACCGCGCGGACTCGGAGCTGGCGCACACCCGCGCGCGCGTGGTGGCCCTCTCCCCCGCGGCCACGCTGAAACGCGGCTATGCGGTGCTGCAGCGTTCCGACGGGCACGTGGTGCGCGATCCGGGCGAGGTGAGTGAGGGCGAGGCGCTGCGAGCGCGCGTCGCCGACGGCGAATTCACGGTGAAGGTGGGCGAATGACCGGCAAGACGGAGACCGGCGGGGCGGAAGCGACGCTCTCGTACGAGCAGGCGCGGGACGAGCTGATCGAGGTCGTACGGCGGCTGGAGGCGGGCGGCACCTCGCTGGAGGACTCCCTGGCGCTGTGGGAGCGCGGGGAGGAGCTGGCCAAGGTGTGCCGGCGCTGGCTGGAGGGGGCGCGCGCCCGCCTGGACGCGGCACTCGCGGAGGAAGAAGAGGGCGAGGGCGAGGAGGGCGCCGGGTAGGGGTTCGCCCGGGGCTGTGGGGTGGGTCACCCCGGAGCGGGTTTTGTTGAAAGTTAAAGCTCAGTGGGCGTAGGGTCGTACGGTCAGCCGCGGTCCGGAGCGGACCGTACGCATCACCGAGGAAGTCACGATGTCTCTCGTTCTTGACCCCGCCGCCCAGGACCTGCTGTTCCGCGAGGCCCGCACCGCGAACACCTTCACCGACGAGCCGGTGACCGAGGAGCAGGTCCGGGCGATCTACGACCTGGTCAAGTACGGCCCCACCGCCTTCAACCAGACCCCGCTGCGCGTCACCCTGGTCCGCTCCCCCGAGGCCCGTGAGCGCCTGGTGCAGCACATGGCCGAGGGCAACCGGCCCAAGACCGCCACCGCCCCGCTGGTCGCGATCCTCTCCGCGGACAACGAGTTCCACGAGGAGCTGCCGGCCCTGTTCCCGGCCTTCCCGGCCGCCAAGGACGCCTTCTTCGCCGAGCGCCCGGTCCGCGAGCGCTCCGCCGCGCTGAACTCCGCCCTCCAGGCCGCCTACTTCATCGTCGGCGTGCGCGCCGCCGGCCTCGCCGCGGGCCCGATGACCGGGTTCGACTTCGAGGGCGTGCGCAAGGAGTTCCTGGACGACGACCACACCCCGCTGATGGTCGTCAACATCGGCCGTCCGGGCCCGGACGCGTCGTACCCGCGCTCCCCGCGGCTCGCGTACGAGGACGTCATCACGACCGTCTGAGCCCCACCCCGAGCATTGGAAAGGGCCCCCGGCGCCGCCGGGGGCCCTTTCCAATGCTCGACGGGTCACGACTGCTCGACGGGTCACGACCACGACTGCCCGACGGGGTACGACTGCCCGACGGGCTACGGCGCGGAGGTCTTCTCCATCCGGAGCGCCGACGCCATCTTCGTCAGGTCGCTGAAGGAGGCCGTGCCGGCGACCACGGTGGTCGAGCCGGGCGTGCCCTCCAGGACGAGGGCGTCGTAGCGGCCACCGGTGTAGTGGGTCCAGGTGCGGCCGTCGATCCGCTCGGTGGTCTTGGTGGCCGTCGCGCCCTGGGTCGCCTGGTCGATGAAGTCGGCCCGCTTCTGCGCCGACTGCTCGATCTGGACATACTGGGCATCAGGGGTCTGGAAGCCCAGGTGCCAGTAGTCGCCGTTGGCGCCGTCGTAGCTCACGGAGGTGGCCTTCCAGGTGTCGGACAGGCCCTCGGGCCCCGCCACCGGGTAGCTCGCCGCCCTGCGGGCCGTGATCAGCTCGACCCGGTAGTCGACCCGCTTGAGGTCGGGAGCGTGATTGTCGTGCGGGATGGCGAAGAGGTAGACGACCGCCGCCGCGATGCCGATCAGGGCCAGGGAGAGAATCATGTCCCGGGCCGTCTTCTGCTTGCCTTTCGAACCTGCCACGTCCCTATCGTCGCAGGTGCCTCAGGCGCTCAAACGTGGGGTCCCCTGCTCATTTTGTCTGCCTAACGATAGAGTCATGGCCAAGACCCTCATCCGGCCGTCGCCGTATCAGAAAGGTGCGCCCCGATGACCGAAAATCATCACCTGCCCTCCGAACTCGATGTTCCCGCCGAGGCTCCCGACCGCAACCTCGCCCTGGAACTCGTCCGGGTGACCGAAGCCGCGGCGATGGCCGCCGGCCGCTGGGTCGGGCGCGGTGACAAGAACGGCGCCGACGGCGCCGCGGTGCGCGCCATGCGGTCCCTCGTCTCCACCGTCTCGATGAACGGCGTCGTCGTCATCGGCGAGGGCGAGAAGGACGAAGCCCCGATGCTCTTCAACGGGGAGCACGTCGGGGACGGCACCGGCCCCGAGGTGGACATCGCCGTCGACCCGATCGACGGCACCACGCTCACCGCCAAGGGCATGCCGAACGCGATCGCGGTGCTGGCCGCCGCCGAGCGCGGCGCCATGTTCGACCCGTCCGCCGTGTTCTACATGGACAAGCTGGTCACCGGTCCCGAGGCCGCGGACTTCGTGGACATCGACGCGCCCGTCGCCGTGAACATCCGGCGGATCGCCAAGGCGAAGAAGGCGACCCCGGAGGACGTCACCGTCGTCATCCTGGACCGGCCCCGGCACGAGGGCCTGATCAAGGAGGTCCGGGACGCCGGCGCGCGCATCAAGCTGATCTCCGACGGCGATGTCGCCGGATCCGTCTACGCGCTGCGCGAGGGCACCGGCGTCGACCTGCTGCTCGGCATCGGCGGTACGCCGGAGGGCATCATCTCGGCCTGCGCCGTGAAGTGCCTGGGCGGCACGATCCAGGGCAAGCTGTGGCCCAAGGACGACGAGGAGCGGCAGCGCGCGATCGACGCCGGGCACGATCTCGACCGGGTGCTCACGACCGACGACCTGGTGTCCGGGGAGAACGTGTTCTTCGTGGCCACCGGCATCACCGACGGTGAGCTGCTGCGCGGTGTGCGGTACCGGTCGGAGACCGCGCTCACCGAGTCGATCGTGATGCGCTCGAAGTCGGGCACGGTGCGCCGGATCGACTCCGAGCACCGCCTCAGCAAGCTGCGGGCCTACAGCGCGATCGATTTCGAGCGGGCCAAGTAAGCCACTTCGCAAGCCGTTCGGCGCCCTCTGTGCGGAGAGGGCGCCGTTCGCTTTTCCGGGCGGGGCCGAGCCGCTTTCCGGGCGGGGCCGAGCCTCCCTAGCCGGCTATGCGGTCCGTCGTCGCGCGGGCCGTCTTCTTCAGGTCCAGTTCGCGGCGGCGGCGCCGCGCCAGGACCACACGGCGCTCGGCCGCCGTCAGGCCGCCCCAGACGCCGTAGGGCTCGGGCTGGAGGAGGGCGTGTTCGCGGCACTCGACCATGACCGGGCAGCGGGCGCAGACGCGCTTGGCCGCCTCCTCGCGGGACAGCCGGGCGGCGGTCGGCTCCTTGGACGGGGCGAAGAACAGCCCCGCCTCGTCGCGCCGGCACACGGCCTCGGTGTGCCAGGGCGCCTCCTGGTCCCGCTCCCGCGCTGGCACCCGCTGGGCCGGTACGGCAGCTACCTGCAGGGATGAATGCGGCGGTTGCAGCACGGGTCTACTCCTGACGACGGCTTCGCGAGCGAGCGACGATGCAGCAAGGCCTACCCGCTGTACGCGCGCCTATGCACTGCGTTCCCGACGACGGGTGATTGCCGGGGAGTTCGCGACCGTCAACGGTCCAGGTGTTTGCGCAGCTTCCGCTCGACCTTGTCCTGGACCCGCTCCAGGATGTCCGAGACGAGCTTGCCGCGCTTCGGCCGGGCCTCCACATTGCCGAGGACGGCCCAGCCGTCGATGTAGACGACCGGTGCGTCCGTCTCGGTCGAGTCCAGCGTGGCCACGTCGAAGTTGCCGAGGACGCCGCCGCCGGTGCCGCGCAGCGACACGTTCTCCGGGACGCGGATCTGGATGTCGCCGAAGACCGAGACGGCCTTGATCACGACCTGCTGGTACTCGAAGATCGCCTCGCTGAGGTCGATCTCGACGCTGCCGAAGATCGAGTACGCGTGCATCCGACGCCCGGCGCGCCAGCGGCCGCGGCGGACCGCGCTGCTGAAGACGGCCACCACGTTCGCGTCGGACTCGCTGGGTATGTCGTCCGTGGGGCGCGGCGGGGCGGGGGTGTAGGCGGCGCGGGACGCGTGCTGGTGGGCGGCGGGCAGGTCCTGGATGAAGACCTCCAGCTCGCCGACCGTCTTCGCGTTGAGCACGCCGTCCACGCGCTCGGCGTGTTCGTCGGCGGTGAGCCGGCCCTCGGCGAGGGCCTCGCGGAGGAGGTCGGCGACCCGGTCGCGGTCGGCGTCCGAGGCGCGCAGGGCGGAGACGCTCGGGGTGGCGTCCTGGGTACGGGCGGGCTTCTGAAGGTCCACGGCAGCAGCGTACCGAAACGCGATAGATCGCGACTAGGGGTGTGGACAACCCCGGTGTGTCGGGCCTCCGGCCCGGCCGAAACGCGGGCTCACGGCCACTGAGCCTTACCTCACAAGTTCGCTGTCGGCGGCAGGTTCTACGCTGGACGGGCCCGCCAGCGTCGGCGGGCGCCGTCCGTCAGAGTGAGGAATGGGCTGAGATGCCTGAGTTCGCGTACACCGATCTGCTCCCCCAGGGAGAGGACACCACCCCTTACCGGCTGGTCACGTCCGAGGGCGTGTCCACCGTCGAGGGCCCGGACGGACGGACGTTCCTCAAGGTGGAGCCCGAGGCACTGCGGGCGCTGGCCGCGGAGGCCATCCATGACATCCAGCACTACCTGCGCCCGGCCCACCTCGCCCAGCTGCGCCGCATCATCGACGACCCCGAGGCGTCCGCGAACGACAAGTTCGTCGCCCTGGACCTGCTGAAGAACGCGAACATCGCGGCGGCGGGCGTGCTGCCGATGTGCCAGGACACCGGCACGGCGATCGTCATGGGCAAGCGCGGCCAGAACGTGCTCACCGAGGGCACGGACGAGAAGCACCTCTCGCACGGCATCTACGACGCCTACACCAAGCTGAACCTGCGCTACTCGCAGATGGCTCCGCTCACCATGTGGGAGGAGAAGAACACCGGCTCCAACCTGCCCGCGCAGATCGAGCTGTACGCGACGGACGGCGGCGCCTACAAGTTCCTGTTCATGGCGAAGGGCGGCGGCTCGGCCAACAAGTCCTTCCTGTACCAGGAGACCAAGGCCGTCCTGAACGAGGCCTCCATGATGAAGTTCCTGGAGGAGAAGATCCGTTCGCTCGGTACGGCCGCGTGCCCGCCGTACCACCTGGCGATCGTCGTCGGCGGCACCAGCGCCGAGTACGCGCTCAAGACCGCGAAGTACGCCTCCGCGCACTACCTGGACAACGCGCCCACCGAGGGCTCGCCGCTCGGCCACGGCTTCCGGGACGAGGAGCTGGAGGAGAAGGTCTTCGAGCTGACCCAGAAGATCGGCATCGGCGCGCAGTTCGGCGGCAAGTACTTCTGCCACGACGTGCGCGTGGTCCGGCTGCCCCGGCACGGCGCGTCCTGCCCGGTCGCCATCGCCGTGTCCTGCTCGGCCGACCGCCAGGCCGTCGCGAAGATCACCGCCGAGGGCGTCTTCCTGGAGCAGCTGGAGCGGGACCCGGCCCGGTTCCTGCCGGAGACGACGGACGAGCACCTGGAGTCCGAGGGCGACGTCGTCGAGATCGACCTCAACCAGCCGATGGACACGATCCTCGCCGAGCTGACCAAGTACCCGGTCAAGACCCGGCTGTCGCTGACCGGTCCGCTGGTCGTGGCCCGTGACATCGCGCACGCCAAGATCAAGGAGCGTCTGGACGCCGGTGAGGAGATGCCGCAGTACCTGAAGGACCACCCGGTGTACTACGCCGGTCCCGCCAAGACGCCCGAGGGCTACGCGTCCGGCTCCTTCGGTCCGACCACGGCCGGCCGGATGGACTCCTACGTGGCGCAGTTCCAGGCGGCCGGCGGCTCCAAGGTGATGCTCGCCAAGGGCAACCGCAGCAAGCAGGTCACCGACGCGTGCGACGCCCACGGCGGCTTCTACCTGGGCTCCATCGGCGGCCCCGCGGCCCGTCTCGCCCAGGACTGCATCAAGAAGGTCGAGGTCCTGGAGTACGAGGAGCTCGGCATGGAGGCCGTCTGGAAGATCGAGGTCGAGGACTTCCCGGCGTTCATCGTCGTGGACGACAAGGGCAACGATTTCTTCCAGGACCCGGCCCCCGCCCCCACCTTCACCTCGATCCCGGTGCGCGGCCCCGGCCTGGCGTAGCACCCTCGGCAGACGGCGGGGACGCGCACCTCGGCACAGCGCGCGTCCCCGGCCCGGCATGCCACCTCCGGGCACGCGGCGGGGCCGGCTCCCGCCCCCGCCCGAACGACTCGGTCCGCAAACACCGGACGGGCCCAGGAGCACCGTCGCACGAACAAGGCGGACGCCCCCGGAACCCGGAACCGCGGCCGACGTTCGCCGCCCTCCCGGTGCCCGGTCGGATCCGGGGTGACCCGTACGGGGGTCGGGGCGCGGCCGATGGACCAATCCGCGGAACAACAGCGGGGCCCCGCCCGCTGTACCGGGTATGAGCGAATACCGCATCGAGCACGACTCCATGGGCGAGGTCCGGGTACCGGCGGGTGCCAAGTGGCGGGCGCAGACGCAGCGGGCCGTGGAGAACTTCCCCGTGTCCGGGCAGCGGATCGAGCGGGCGCACATCGAGGCGCTCGCGCGGATCAAGGCGGCCGCGGCGAAGGTGAACGCGGAACTCGGGGTGCTGGACAAGGACGTCGCGGGGGCGATCCAGGAGGCGGCCGAGGAGGTCGCGCGGGGCGACTGGGACGAGCACTTCCCCGTCGACGTCTTCCAGACCGGTTCCGGCACCTCGTCCAACATGAACACCAACGAGGTCCTCGCGACCCTGGCGAGCGAGCGGCTCGGGCGCCCGGTGCATCCGAACGACCACGTCAACGCCTCGCAGTCGTCCAACGACGTCTTCCCCTCCTCGATCCACATCGCCGCCACCGCCGCCGTCACCCATGACCTGATCCCGGCCCTCGACCACCTCGCCGCCGCGCTCACGCGCAAGAGCGCCGAGTTCGCCGACGTGGTCAAGTCGGGCCGCACGCATCTGATGGACGCCACCCCCGTGACGCTGGGCCAGGAGTTCGGCGGCTACGCGGCGCAGGTCCACTACGGCGTCGAGCGGCTGCGCGCCTCGCTGCCCCGGCTGGCCGAGCTGCCGCTGGGCGGCACCGCGGTGGGCACCGGCATCAACACCCCGCCCGGGTTCTCCGCCGCCGTCATCGAGGAGGTGGCCCGCGCGACCGGGCTGCCGCTGACCGAGGCCCGGGACCACTTCGAGGCGCAGGGCGCCCGGGACGGCATCGTGGAGACCAGCGGGCAGCTGCGGACCGTCGCGGTCGGGCTGACGAAGATCGCCAACGATCTGCGCTGGATGGCCTCGGGCCCGCGCACCGGGCTCGCCGAGATCCGGCTGCCCGACCTCCAGCCGGGCTCCTCGATCATGCCGGGCAAGGTCAACCCGGTGGTGCCGGAGGCGGTGTTGATGGTCGCCGCCCAGGTCGTCGGCAACGACGCCACCATCGCCACCGCGGGCGCCGCCGGCAACTTCGAGCTGAACGTGATGCTCCCGGTCATCGCCAAGAACGTCCTGGAATCGATCCGGCTGCTGGCCAATGTGACCCGGCTGCTGGCCGACCGCACCGTCGACGGCATCACCGCCGACCGCGAACGCGCCCGCGAGTACGCCGAGTCGTCGCCGTCCGTCGTCACCCCGCTGAACAAGTACATCGGGTACGAGGAGGCCGCGAAGGTCGCCAAGAAGGCGCTCGCCGAACGCAGGACGATCCGTCAGGTGGTGCTGGAGGGCGGGTACGTGGAGCGCGGCGAGCTGACCGCGGAGCAACTCGACGAGGCCCTGGACGTGCTGCGGATGACCCGTCCGTGACCGCCGAGCGAACCTTTTCGGCCACCCGCACGCGCACGGGGGAACCGTGACCTTCGCCGCAGCGCCCGCCCCGCCGGGCACCTAATATCTGCCCATGGCGGACGACGGAACGATGCGGCAAGCGGCGGCGGAACCTGCGGCGTACTGGGCGCCGGGGACACCGATCCTGTGGCGTTACCGGGAGAACGGCGGCGCGAAGTTCCACATCGTGCGCCCCGTCACCGTCGTACGCGACGACGCCGAACTGCTCGCCGTCTGGCTGGCCCCCGGCACCGAGTGCGTGAAGCCGGCCCTGGCCGACGGCACGCCGGTGCACCGCGAGCCGCTGGAGTCCCGCTACACCAAGCCGCGCACGGTACGGCGGGACCGCTGGCTCGGCACCGGCGTGCTCAAGCTCGCCCAGCCCGGCGTGCCCTGGTCGGTGTGGCTGTTCTGGGAGCCGGGCTGGCGGTTCAAGAACTGGTACGTCAACCTGGAGGAACCGCTGGTCCGTTGGGCGGGCGGGGTCGACTCCGAGGACCACTTCCTGGACATCGACGTCCGCCCGGACCGCAGCTGGCAGTGGCGCGACGAGGACGAGTTCGCACAGGCCCAGCGGGACGGCCTGATGCCCGCCGGGACCGCCGAACGGGTCCGCGCGGCCGGCAGGGCGGCCCTGGAGGCGATCGCGGCCTGGGAGCCGCCGTTCTCGGAAGGCTGGCCGGCATGGCGCCCGGACGAGTCCTGGGCGGTACCGTCACTCCCCGAGGGCTGGGACCGTACGCCCGCGCATGTGTCCTCATGAGACTCTTGATGCGCCCCCGGGCAGGAAACGTAGGATCGTCCTCCGCAAGGGCGCTTCGGAGCGACAACTTCCGCGGCTTGCGCCGGGCTTGACCGATCGTCACCGAGGGGCGGCAGGGACGTGAACGAGGGGTATCAGGGGAGCACCGCCGGGCGCGCGGGCCACGCCGGTGGCACGGGAACTTCCTCCGGGTACACGGAAAATCCGTTCCCGGGGCACGTATTGCGGGTATCGGGACTTCTGCGGGACCGACTGCGCGCCCGGCGCGCAGCCCCGGACGGATGGATGCGACACGCGTGACGGAGCAGCCCACCTCCTTCGAGCGCCCCGAGGCGGGCGCCGACCCCACGGACGGCCGCGGGGCGCTGACGCATGCCCCGGAACCGGTCGGCACCCCCGTCTTACCCGTGCAGGCACGGGCGGACGGGACGCCGTCGGGGCCCGGGACGGCCACCTCGGGTGGCCAGCCAATGGACGGCAAGGGGAAGGAGCCCCCAGTCAACGGCCCGGAGCACTCCCAGCCCGCCACCGCGGACGCCGGCGCGGCCCATCGGCCGCGTCCCGCGGAGGCCATTCCGCCGCAGCCGGGCGCCGACCAGGAGCGGGCGCCGGGCGGTCCGGAGCGCCGTACCGGACGGGGTCTGCCGCCGGGGCGGCCGATGCCCATGCGGCGTGACGGCGACCGGCTCAGGTTCGTCGGCGCGGCCACCCGGCGGATCGCCCGCGGCCTCGACCTGGACGAGATCGTGATGGGTCTGTGCCGGGCCACGGTACCGACGTTCTCGGACGCGATCCTCGTCTATCTCCGCGACCCGCTGCCGGTCGGCGACGAACGGCCCACCGGCCCCGTCGTACTGCGGCTGCGCCGCACCGACCGCATACCGGAGGAGCGGGACACCGACGGCGTCCTGCTGCCCGGCGCGTTCGAGCCGGAGCCCGAGCCGGTCGCGCTCGCGGAACTGTCCTCGCTGACCACCGAGCTGTGCGAGGTGCGCCCCGGCGGCGCCCTGAACGAGGTGCTGCGCGGGGTGCGCCCGGTGTTCGCGGACGCGCCGGCCGCCCGGGCCGCGCTGCCCGAGCTGCTCGGCGACGGCGCGGAGGCACTCGTACCGTCCGGGCAGCACGCGATCCTCGCGCCGCTGCGCGGCCGGCGCCGGGTGATCGGCGCGGCCCTGTTCCTGCGCCGCCCCGAGCGCCCCGCGTTCGAGACGGACGATCTGCTGGTGGCCGCCCAGCTGGCCACGCACAGCGCGCTCGGCATCGACAAGGCGGTGCTCTACGGCCGCGAGGCGTACATCGCCGACGAGTTGCAGCGCACCATGCTGCCCGAGACCCTGCCCCGCCCGACCGGGGTGCGGCTCGCCTCCCGGTATCTGCCGGCCGCGGAGACCGCGCGGGTGGGCGGCGACTGGTACGACGCGATCCCGCTGCCCGGCAGCCGGGTGGCGCTGGTGGTCGGCGACGTCATGGGCCACTCCATGACCTCGGCGGCGATCATGGGCCAGCTGCGCACCACCGCGCAGACCCTGGCCGGGCTCGATCTGCCGCCGCAGGAGGTACTGCACCACCTGGACGAGCAGGCCCAGCGGCTCGGCACCGACCGCATGGCGACCTGCCTGTACGCCGTCTACGACCCGGTCACGCATCGCATCACGATCGCCAACGCCGGTCATCCGCCGCCCGTGCTGCTGCATCTGGGCGGGCGGGCCGAGGTGCTGCGGGTGCCGCCGGGCGCGCCGATCGGCGTCGGCGGGGTCGACTTCGAGGCGGTCGAGCTGGACGCGCCGGCCGGGGCCACGCTGCTGCTGTACACGGACGGTCTGGTGGAGTCCCGGCTGCGGGACGTGTGGACGGGCATAGAGCAGCTGCGCGAGCGGCTCGCCGCCACCGCGCAGCTGACCGGTCCGGACCATCCGCCGCCGCTGGAAGCCCTGTGCGACGAGGTCCTCGACATGCTCGGCCCCGGCGACCGGGACGACGACATCGCGCTGCTCGCGGCCCGCTTCGACGGGATCGCGCCGAGCGATGTGGCGTACTGGACGCTGGAGCCGGAGGACTCGGCCCCCGGCCAGGCCCGCCGGCTGGCCCGGCGCGCACTCGCCCGCTGGGACATGGAGGACCTCACCGACTCGGTGGAGCTGCTGGTCAGCGAGGTCGTGACGAACGCCGTACGGTACGCGTCGCGGCCGGTGACGCTGCGGCTGCTGCGCACGCATGTGCTGCGCTGCGAGGTCGGCGACGATGTGCCGCAGCTGCCGCGGCTGCGGCAGGCGCGGGCCACGGACGAGGGCGGCCGTGGCCTGTACCTCGTCAACAAGCTGGCCCGGCGCTGGGGCGCGACCCGGCTGAGCACCGGCAAGGTGGTGTGGTTCGAGCTGCACCGCGGCTGACGCGGTACGCATGAGGGAGGGCGCCCGGTACTTCACCGGGCGCCCTCCCTCATATCCGTCTACGGCTGTTCCCGCCGCCTGTCCGGCTACGGCTGTTTCAGCCGCTGCTGCTGTCCCAGCTGCTCCCGCTGGCCCCCGAACTGGTCGAGCGGGTTGTCCTCGGTGGGGTCGCCCGTCGGCGGCTCGCTGGTCGGCGGGGCGGTCGGGGTCTGCGTCGGCGACTGGGTCGGGCTCTGCGTCGGCGACTGGGTGGGCGACTGGGTCGGGGAGTGGGACGACGACGGCGTGCCCGACGGCGACTGCGAGGGCGACTGGGTCGGGCTCTTGGTCGCGCTGTTCGACGGCGTCGGCGTCTCGACGGCGGCGCCCTGGGAGGTGTCCAGGTCGAACTTGCTGACGCCGTCCATGGCGTTGAAGGTGTAGGCGGCCCAGATCTGCGCCGGGTAGGTACCGCCGTTGACCCGGCCGGTGCCCGGGAGCAGGCCGGTGGCGCCCGTCAGGGGAACCTGTGCGTGGGTCTTGGCGCTCTCGCCGAACAGGCCGACCGAGGTGACCAGGCCGGGCGTGTAGCCGGTGAACCAGGCCGACTTGTTGTTGTCGGAGGTACCCGTCTTGCCGGCCACCTGCTGCCCGTCACGCGCCGGGTTGGCCGCCACCGACACCCTGGCCGTACCGTCGTCGACCACGCCGGTGAGCACCGAGGTGACCGTGTCGGCCGCCGTCCTGCTGATCACCTGGTCGCCGATCGGGTTCGGGAGCGTGACGTCACGGTCCTTGTGCTCGACCGACTTGATGATCGCCGGGGTGACCTTCTTGCCGTGGTTGTCGAGGGTCGCGTAGATGCCGGCCATCTCCAGCGGGCTCGCGCCCATGGAGCCCAGCGTCTGCGCGGGCACCGCCTGCATGCCGGTGGTGTCCATGCCGAGCTGCTTGGCGGTGTTCATCACCTTCTCCATGCCCACGTCGACGCCCATCTGCGCGAAGACGGAGTTGACGGAGTCGTCCATGGCCTTCTGGACGGTGATGTTCCCGTAGTTGGCGTCGTCCTCGTTGGGCGGGCCGAAGCCGACCTTGCCGCCGTGGTCCACGACCTGGCGGCCGCTGGTGCCGTCGTACACCGTGTCGGCGTTGATCGGCTTGCCGTCCTGGGTGACGGAGCCCTGCTGGAGCGCCGCGGCGAGGATCACCGGCTTGAAGGTGGAGGCGGGCTGGTAGTCGGTGCGGGTGGCGTTGTTCCTGAAGTGCTTGAAGTAGTCCGCGCCGCCGTACATGGCGAGGACCTTGCCCGTCTTCGGGTCCACGGACACGGCACCGGGCTGGACATCGCCGTCGACGGAGCGCTTCTTCGCGTCGAGCTTGCTGGTCAGCTGCTGTGTGACGGCCTGCTCCAGCTGGTGCTGCTTGCCCTTGTCGATGTTGAGCGTGATGGTCCAGCCGCCCTTTTTCACCAGCGCCTCGGCGTCGCCGATCGTGGCGGCACTGCCCTGGGCGACCAGTTGCCGCTCCAGGGAGGCGTTGGCCGCGTCCACCAGGTAGCCGGTCTGGCCCTTCATGCCGGGCGCCGCCTTGGGGGCCTTCGGCGTCTCGAACTTCATGGCCTGGCGCTTGCCGGCGTCCAGCCAGTGCTGCTTGACCATGTTGTCCAGGACGTAGTTCCAGCGCGCCTGGGCCAGCCGCTTGCCGGTGGGGGTCGCCAGCGCCCAGTCGTACTCGTTGGGCGCCTGGAGCAGGGCCGCGAGGTAGGCGCCCTCCTCGACCGTGAGGTCCTTGGCGTCCTTGTGGTAGTACGCCTGCGCCGCGGCCTGGATGCCGTAGGCGCCGCGGCCGTAGTAGCTGGTGTTGATGTAGCCCGCGAGGATGTACTCCTTGGACTTCTGACGGTCCAGCTTCAGCGAGATGACCAGTTCCTTCAGCTTACGCGAGACGGTCTGGTTCTGGTCGAGGTAGTAGTTCTTGACGTACTGCTGGGTGATCGTCGAACCGCCCTGCGTACCGCGTCCCATGACGGTGTTGAGCACACCGCGGGCGGTGCCCCGCAGGTCGACGCCGGAGTCGTGGTAGAAGCTCTTGTTCTCGGCCGCGACAAAGGTGAGCTGGACGTTCTTGGGGACCTCGGAGAGGTCGACGCTCTCCCGGTTGAGCTGCCCGGTGCGGGCGAGCATGGTGCCGTCGCTGTACTTGTAGATGTTGCTCTGCAGCTGGGCGTCGGCGTTGCCCGCCGGGATGTCCACCAGCATGTAGGCGGCCGTGAAGCCGCCTATGCACAGCAGGCACAGTCCGAAGAGCGTGCCGAGGACCTTCTTCCAGGTGAACATCCGGCGCAGGAAGCTCTTGCGGGGTTTGCCCCCGGGCGTAAGGCCCGCCGATCCGTTGCCGGTCTCGGGTATCGAGCGGCGGCGCTGGGGCGCCGCGCGGTGGCCGCCGCGCTGTCGCGCTCGTCTCTCTTCCGCTCGTCCCATGGGTCCTTCGCTCCGCTTCCGTCTCGGTGGTCAGCTCCGAAAGCTAACACCCGCCTATATGACAAAGGGCAACTGATCCGCTCTTTTGCGGACGTGAGAATCAGCACCCACTCCAAGGGAACCGACGGTTACCAGGGGCCCAGGGTTGCTCCGCGTCTCGAAGTCATTGAGCTACACCCGGTGTGTATACACATTGCGTATACACGGTGTGTAGAGTGCGGGGCATGTCCATCGGTCACACCCTCCTAGGACTCCTGGAGTCCGGCCCGCGCCACGGCTACGACCTCAAGCGGGCCTTCGACGAGAAGTTCGGTCAGGACCGGCCCCTGCACTACGGCCAGGTCTACTCGACGATGTCCCGGCTGCTGAAGCACGGCCTCGTGGAGGTCGACGGCGTAGAGACCGGCGGCGGCCCCGAGCGCAAGCGGTACGCCATCACCGACGCCGGCATCACCGACGTGCAGCGCTGGCTCGCCACCCCGGAGAAGCCGGAGGAGTACCTCCAGTCGACCCTGTACACCAAGGTCGTCCTCGCCCTCCTCACCCACCGCGACGCCGCCAGCGTCCTCGACGTCCAGCGCTCCGAGCATCTGCGCAGCATGCGCATCCTCACCGACCGCAAGCGCAAGGGCGACCTCGCCGACCAGCTGATCTGCGACCACGCCCTGTTCCATCTGGAGGCCGATCTGCGCTGGCTGGAACTGACCACCGCCCGTCTGGACAAGCTGCGCGCGGAGGTCGCCGCATGACTCCTCCCCCCGGTTCCCTGCTCACCGCCCGGGACCTCCGCAAGGCGTACGGCCCCACGGTCGCGCTGGACGGCGCCGAGTTCTCCATCCACCCCGGCGAGGTCGTCGCCATCATGGGCCCCTCGGGCTCCGGCAAGTCGACGCTGCTGCACTGCCTGGCCGGCATCGTGCCGCCCGACTCCGGGTCGATCATGTACGACGGCCGGGAGCTGTCCGGCATGAGCGACGCCGAGCGCAGCGCGCTGCGGCGCAGCGAGTTCGGGTTCGTCTTCCAGTTCGGCCAGCTGGTCCCGGAGCTGACCTGTGTGGAGAACGTGGCGCTGCCGCTGCGCCTCAACGGCACCCCCCGCAAGAAGGCCGAGCGGGCCGCGCTGACCTGGCTGGAGCGGCTGGAGGTGGACGACCTGGCCGGCAAGCGGCCCGGCGAGGTCTCCGGCGGCCAGGGCCAGCGGGTCGCGGTGGCGCGGGCGCTGGTCACCGCGCCCCGGATGGTGTTCGCGGACGAGCCGACCGGCGCGCTCGACTCCCTCAACGGCGAGCGCGTGATGGAGCTGCTCACCGACGCGGCCCGCTCCACCAACGCGGCCGTCGTGCTGGTCACGCACGAGGCCCGGGTCGCGGCCTACTCCGACCGGGAGATCGTCGTACGCGACGGCAGGTCCCGGGACATGGAGCGCGCCGTATGAGCACCCGCCAGTGGCGCAGAGACCTCGGCCTGGGCTTCCGGTTCGCCTTCACCGGGGGCCGCGAGGGCTGGACCCGGGTACTGCTGACGGCGGTCGGGGTCGGCCTCGGCGTGGCGCTGCTGCTGCTCACCACCGCGATACCGAACGCGCTCTCGGTCCGGCACACCCGGGACAACGACCGCGCGGACCACACCTATGGCCCGGTACGGCCGAAGGCCGCGAACACCCTGGTGATCTCGGACACCGACACCGAGTTCCACGGCCATGACGTGCGTGGCCGGCTGGTGGAGCCGGAGGGGCCCAAGGCGCCCGTACCGCCGGGCCTGACCGCCTACCCGGCGACCGGCGACATGGTCGTCTCCCCCGCCCTGAAGGAACTGCTCGGCTCCAGCGAGGGCAAGCTGCTGCGGGCCCGGCTGCCGTACCGGATCACCGGCACGATCACCGAGGACGGGCTGGTGGGCTCGCGTGAACTCGCCTACTACGCCGGGGCGAAGAACCTGGCCCCGAAGATCGACGGCTCCCGGACCGCCCGGATCAACATGTACGGCGGGACGGACACGACCCCGCAGACCCGCATGGACCCGATCCTGATCCTGCTGGTCCTCGTGGTCTTCGTGGTGCTGCTGATGCCGGTGGCGGTGTTCATCGCCACCGCCGTGCGGTTCGGCGGCGAGCGGCGCGACCGCAGACTGGCCGCACTGCGCCTGGTCGGCTCCGACAGCCGGATGACCCGGCGGATCGCGGCCGGTGAGGCGCTGGCCGGAGCGCTGGTCGGGCTGGCCTTCGGCACCGTCTTCTTCCTGCTGGGCCGGCAGTTCGCGGGCTCGGTGGAGGTCGTGGGCGTCAGCGCGTTCCCCGACTACCTCAACCCCTCGCCCGCGCTGGCCGCGCTGGTCGTCCTCGCGGTGCCCGCGGCGGCGGTGCTGGTCACGCTGTTCGCGCTGCGCGGGGTGGTCATCGAGCCGCTGGGTGTGGTGCGTACGGCCAAGCCGCCGCGCCGCCGGCTGTGGTGGCGGCTGCTGCTGCCGCTGGGCGGCATCGCGCTGCTCGCTCCGATGATCGGCCAGGGCGGCTCGGACGGCCAGTTCAACCAGTACATGGTGACCGGCGGCGTACTGCTGTTGCTCGTCGGCGTCACCGCGCTGCTGCCGTGGGCCGTGGAGGCGATGGTGGCCCGACTGCACCGGGGCCCGGTGGCCTGGCAACTCGCCATACGACGGCTCCAGTTGAGCAGCGGTTCGGCGGCCCGCATGGTGAACGGCATCGCCGTCGCGGTGGCCGGCGCGGTCGCCCTCCAGATGCTGTTCGCCGGGGTCCAGGGCGACTACACCAAGAACACCGGCCAGGACATCACCCGGGCGCAGATGCAGATCAACCTGTCGGACGGCACCCCGTTCCGCACGGCCGCGGACCGGTTCCGCACGACCAAGGGGGTGCGCAAGGCGGTCTCGCTCGGCAGCGCCTCCCTGGGCGAGAAGGACTGGAAGAGCGGGCCAGGAGACACGACCGAGCTGATCTCCGGCACCTGCGCCTCGCTGCGCGAGACGGCCCAGCTGCCGTCCTGCCGCGACGGGGACGCCTTCGTGGTCACGGGTGGGGACGACGACCCCACCCTCACCAAGCTCGCCCGGCCGGGCCGGGTGCTCCATCTCGACACCGACCACGGCGCGGGAACGGGCCCGGACGTGCGCTGGACCGTGCCGGCCGGCCTGAAGCCGGCCCACGCGATCGCCAGCCCCAACGGCAGCAGGAGCAGCGCCATCCTGCTGACCCCGTCGGCGGTGCCGGACCGGGTGGACCGGCTGCTGGACGGCACGGTGTACGTCATGTTCGACAAGAGCGTGCCCGATGTGTCCGAGTACACCCGCAATACGGCGGCGAAGGTCGATCCGTTCGCCGATGTGATGGTGTGGTCCGCCACCGAGCAGTCCAAGAAGTTCACCTCCATCCGCACCGGTCTGTACGTCGGCGCCCTGTGCGTGCTGGCACTGATCGGCACCAGCCTGCTGGTGACCCAGCTGGAACAGCTGCGCGAGCGGCGGAAGTTGCTGTCCTCGCTGATGGCCTTCGGCACCCGGCGGCGCACCCTGAGCCTGTCGGTGTTCTGGCAGACCGCGATCCCGGTCGCGCTCGGCCTGCTGCTGGCCACGGTCGTCGGGCTGACGCTGGGCTCGGTGCTGCTGAAGATGGTGGGCTCGTCGTTGGGCGTGGACTGGCGGAGCGTGCTGTCCATGACCGGCGCCGGCGCGGCGGTGGTCCTCGTGGTCACCGCGCTGAGCCTGCCGCCGCTGCTGCGGCTGATGCGCCCGGAGGGTCTGCGCACCGAGTAAGACCCCTACGGCACAGGGCCCTTCCCGGACACGGATGCTGTTGGTAAATCCGCAAGGGCCTTCGTGACTACGGCCTGTACGACCCCGTTGGGGTGGTGCAGGCCGTTGTCGTGTTCAGGGGTGGGTTCGTGTCGTTGCGTGGTGTGGAGCTGGCGGAGATCCCGGAGGAGACTGCGAGGGTGGCGCGCGCGGT